>NZ_CP083553.1:3455000-3537500 GCF_025144465.1 Leisingera sp. S132 | reverse complement strand
CACCCGCAAGGATGACGGACACTAAACAGAAGGTGACGCGAGCCTGTGCACATGCCCCTTTCCTCGGGCATCCACGGGTCTGCCTTGCTGAAACGGCAGTGTTGTCCAAGTCAAGTACACTAACCCGCGCGGTCGCAAGACTGCGCAACAAGTTCTCAACCACCGACATGGTTGAGAGCGGGATAGTTTGCTTTTTGGTTCAGAAATAGAGGCGCCGGTTTCTTACCAGCTTCCGGTGCTGCGAGACGTAACACTCTCTCTTTCTGGATCAAATCAAGCGCGAGAAGGGCGTTTGGTGGATGCCTTGGCAGTAAGAGGCGATGAAAGACGTGATACCCTGCGATAAGCTTGGGGGAGCCGGGAATAGGCTTTGATCCCAAGATCTCTGAATGGGGGAACCCACCTGACAGATCGTTATTGTTACCTTTGGTAATCAATAATGGTTTGAACCAGGTACTTAAGGACTGAATACATAGGTCTTTAAGAGCAAACCCGGGGAACTGAAACATCTAAGTACCCGGAGGAAAGGACATCAATAGAGACTCCGTTAGTAGTGGCGAGCGAACGCGGACCAGCCGAGCCTGATGAGTGAGAAGAACATGTTGGGAAACATGGCCATAGCGGGTGACAGCCCCGTATTCTAAGCTCTGAGGGACGTATTAAGTAGGGCGGGACACGTGAAATCCTGTTCGAAGACCGGAGGACCACCTCCGAAGGCTAAGTACTCCTTACTGACCGATAGCGAACCAGTACCGTGAGGGAAAGGTGAAAAGCACCCCGGCGAGGGGAGTGAAACAGTACCTGAAACCGAACGCCTACAATCAGTTGGAGGCCCCTTGAGGGCTGACAGCGTACCTTTTGTATAATGGGTCATCGACTTGGTCTCACGAGCAAGCTTAAACCGCTAGGTGTAGGCGCAGCGAAAGCGAGTCTTAATAGGGCGCATGAGTTCGTGGGATCAGACCCGAAACCGAGTGATCTAGGCATGGCCAGGTTGAAGGTGCGGTAACACGCACTGGAGGACCGAACCCACATCCGTTGAAAAGGATCGGGATGAGCTGTGCCTAGGGGTGAAAGGCCAATCAAACTCGGAGATAGCTGGTTCTCTGCGAAATCTATTTAGGTAGAGCGTCATCCGAATACCCCGGGGGGTAGAGCACTGGATGGGTAATGGGGCCCCACAGGCTTACTGATCCTAACCAAACTCCGAATACCCGGGAGTACTAGATGGCAGACACACGGCGGATGCTAACGTCCGTCGTGGAGAGGGAAACAACCCTGACCTCCGGCTAAGGCCCCCAATTCATGGCTAAGTGGGAAAGCAGGTGAGACGTCCAAAACAACCAGGAGGTTGGCTTAGAAGCAGCCATCCTTTAAAGATAGCGTAACAGCTCACTGGTCTAATCAAGATGTCTTGCGGCGAAGATGTAACGGGGCTCAAGCCATGAGCCGAAGCCGAGGATGCACATAGTGCATGGTAGCAGAGCGTAGTGTGACATAGTCTCATTCCTCCTTAGATCCTTCGGGGTCATTGGAGGAGAGAGGCTTTCGATGAAGCCGGGGCGTGAGCCATCCGGTGGAGAGATCACTAGCGAGAATGATGACATGAGTAGCGACAAAGAGTGTGAGAGACACTCTCGCCGAAAGTCCAAGGGTTCCTGCTTAAAGCTAATCTGAGCAGGGTAAGCCGGCCCCTAAGCCGAGGCCGAAAGGCGTAGGCGATGGGAACTAGGTTAATATTCCTAGGCCAGGAGGATGTGACGGATCATGAAGGTTGTTCGCCCTTATCGGATTGGGCGGGCCGCTGATTGGTCCCTGGAAATAGCCCTCCATCAGACCGTACCCTAAACCGACACAGGTGGACTGGTAGAGAATACCAAGGCGCTTGAGAGAACGATGTTGAAGGAACTCGGCAAAATACCTCCGTAAGTTCGCGAGAAGGAGGCCCGGGTTCAAGGCAACTTGGATCCGGGGGCACAAACCAGGGGGTGGCGACTGTTTATTAAAAACACAGGGCTCTGCGAAGCCGTAAGGCGACGTATAGGGTCTGACGCCTGCCCGGTGCCTGAAGGTTAAAAGGAGGGGTGAGAGCTCCGAATTGAAGCCCAGGTAAACGGCGGCCGTAACTATAACGGTCCTAAGGTAGCGAAATTCCTTGTCGGGTAAGTTCCGACCTGCACGAATGGCGTAACGACTTCCCCGCTGTCTCCAACATCGACTCAGCGAAATTGAATTGCCTGTCAAGATGCAGGCTTCCCGCGGTTAGACGGAAAGACCCCGTGCACCTTTACTACAGCTTCGCACTGGCATCAGGATTGTGATGTGCAGGATAGGTGGTAGGCATCGAAGCCGGGACGCAAGTCCCGGTGGAGCCTCCCTTGAGATACCACCCTTCGCACTCTTGATGTCTAACCGCGGTCCGTTATCCGGATCCGGGACCCTGCGTGGCGGGTAGTTTGACTGGGGCGGTCGCCTCCTAAAGAGTAACGGAGGCGCGCGAAGGTTGGCTCAGAGCGGTCGGAAATCGCTCGTTGAGTGCAATGGCAGAAGCCAGCCTGACTGCAAGACTGACAAGTCGAGCAGAGACGAAAGTCGGCCATAGTGATCCGGTGGTCCCGCGTGGAAGGGCCATCGCTCAACGGATAAAAGGTACGCCGGGGATAACAGGCTGATACTGCCCAAGAGTCCATATCGACGGCAGTGTTTGGCACCTCGATGTCGGCTCATCTCATCCTGGGGCTGGAGCAGGTCCCAAGGGTACGGCTGTTCGCCGTTTAAAGAGGTACGTGAGCTGGGTTTAGAACGTCGTGAGACAGTTCGGTCCCTATCTGCCGTGGGTGTAGGATACTTGAGAGGAGTTGCCCCTAGTACGAGAGGACCGGGGTGAACGATCCACTGGTGGACCAGTTGTTATGCCAATAGCAGTGCTGGGTAGCTATGATCGGACAGGATAACCGCTGAAGGCATCTAAGCGGGAAGCCCCCCTCAAAACAAGGTATCCCTGAGGGCCGTGGAAGACCACCACGCCGATAGGCCGGAGGTGTAAGCGCAGCAATGCGTTCAGCTGACCGGTACTAATCGCCCGATAGGCTTGATTTGATCCAGTAACAGACAGTGTTACACGGAACCAAATAAGCAAACACATCCCAAAACGCAAAACTTGGACTGTTGATTGTAACCGACGCAGGTTGTTGTGCCTGCCGCTACCCGGCGGTGACACAGCAACCGGGCGGCAACGCGCATTTGCTGAAGCAAATACGCTGCCTGCCGCTCGCCAGCCTTGCTCCGCAAGGCCGTCGGAGTTGGATTTTTCTTGGTTTGGTGGCTACAGCACAAGTGAAACACCCGGTCCCATCCCGAACCCGGAAGTTAAGCACTGTCGCGCCGATGGTACTTGGGCTCAAGCCCTGGGAGAGTAGGTCACCGCCAAACCTAGTAAAATCCAAACATCTCTCTAAACGATACAAAAAAACCTGACGCGGGATGGAGCAGCCAGGTAGCTCGTCAGGCTCATAACCTGAAGGTCGCAGGTTCAAATCCTGCTCCCGCAACCAACACAATTTCATCAGACATATCAAAGGCTTCTGGCGCACCGCCCGAAGCCTTCTTTGTGTCCGCGCCTTCCGCACCCGCCGCAAGACGCAGAAGCCCGGCCAGATCCCCCTCCAGCGTCAGATCCAGGCCAGCGCCCGCCGCCGCAGGCGTCAGCACGATCCGCTCCACCAGAGCCCGCAGCGCCTCCTTGGCATCCTCCATGCCCTCGGCGGAACCAAGGCTCCGGATCAGCCGCGACACCCGCTCGCGGTAGGCCTCCGCCATCGACGGGTGAAACGCCACCGTGTCCGGGGCAGGGGTATGCTCCAGCTCCCGTTCCAGCTGCTGACGCCGCGTGTCGAGCTCGATCATCCGGTCCTTCACCTGATCTGCGGGAATGCCTGCGATGATCGCATCCACCAGCTTCTGATGATCCCGTTTGGCGCGGGCGAGCGCCTGTTCCTTTTCCTTGCGGTTCCCGGCGGCTGCGGCCTTCAGCCGGTTGCGCTCGGCAGTGTATTCTTCGCAGAAGGCCTGCACCGCATCCGGATCCATCAGGTGGTTCGCCAGCGCATCCAGCACCCGGGCTTCCAGGTCGGCCTGCTTGATCGTGCGCTTGTTGCTGCAGACCGCGGCCCCCTTGTTGCGGGCCGGGGAGCAGCCGAAGCTGTCCCTGGAGATCTTGGCAAGGCCGCCGCCGCAGCAGCCGCAGGCCATCAGGCCGGAAAACAGCGTCTTCGGACGGCGGCGGTCCCAGACCGGGGTCGATGTGCCTTTTGTCTTCAGCGCGCCCTGGCGGCTGCGGACTGCTTCCCAGAGTTCCGGGTTAATGATGCGCAGCTCTGGGACTTCGGTGATGGTCCATTCGCTTTCCGGGTTCAGGCGGGAAATCCGCCTGTTTGTTTGAGGGACCTTGTCGTAGCACAGCCGGTTCCAGAACTGGCGGCCGTTGTAGAGCTCATTGTTCAGAATGCCGGAGCCCCTTTGGCGGTTGCCATGGATGGTGGAGGCGCCCCAATGGCGGCCGGACGGGGAAGGCACGCCTTCAGTATTGAGCGCCTCTGCAATCTTTTTGGGGGACAGTCCCTTTGCATAATCCTGGAAGATCCTGCGCACGACCGCGGCCTCCTCCGGATTGATCTCGCGCTCCCCGCGGATCAGGTCGCCGCTGGCTGTGAGCTGCGGCTTCAGATCGTAGCCGTAAGCCTTGCCGCCAGCGGATTTGCCCGCCAGCGCACGCCCCTTCAGGCCGCGGTGGGTCTTCTTCATGGCAATGTCCTTGAGCTGAATGGCGTTCATCGTGCCTTTGAGCCCGATATGGATCTCGGAGATCAGCCCGTCCGCCACGGTCTCGATTGGAATGCGGTGGAAACAGAACTGCTGGTAGACCCGGGCAATGTCGGCCTGGTCGCGACTCAAGCGGTCGAGGGCTTCAGAGATAAGCACATCGAAGCGTCCGCATTGCGCATCGCGCAGCAGGCTCTGCATGCCGCTGCGCATAAGGCTGGCGCCGGAGATGGCGCGGTCGGAATAGGTGGCCACGACCTCCAGCCCCTGGGCCTTGGCGTAATCGGTGCAGTCGCGGATCTGGTCCTCGACAGAGGCGTCGCGTTGCAGGTCTGTCGAGTAGCGGGCGTAGATGGCTGCTCTGAGCCTGGGCTGGGACATGGCGGTGTTCTCCGGTGGTTTGATGTTAACCGGGAGAATTGCCGTCCCGGTGGTCGGTGCGGGCTGCCTCGCGGGCGAGGGCGCGCAGGAGTTCGTGAAGTGACGCGCGGGTGCTGGCGTCCTGCCGGCAGGAGCCGTTTTGCGGGCGGCCGGGTGTTTCCGGCGCCTGCTGGCATTCGGCATGTCTCTTCCGGTCCCGTGCCATTGGCCGAGGTCTCCTGTCTCCGGTGGGCGGTGGCCGCCCGCGTGTGCTGATGGAGACAGTTTACTGCGCCGGATTGGGTTGGAGCGACCCGGGTTGTAACCCTGCGGAGACGGAAATTGTGGATAAGGGCCTAGAAATACGGAACTTTCCCTCTGCAGAGGGAGCTGGGCAGGGATGCGGGGCATAGACCGCTCCGGCGGGGCTTTGGGACAAAGTATTTCCGGAAGGGAATAATCCGGATTTTGGGCCAACCGGAGCCTGCACCGCGGAAGTTTGCACATAAGAATTGTGCAAACCTCGCGGCGGTGCGGCTTGGTTGGCGGGCGCATCTACTGGTCCAGGACCGGCTCTGGACCATTTTTGCGCGGCACATCGCGCAGCCAGGACCGGACCGCCTTGGCATCGAACTCTCGTTTCTGCACCAAGTTTGCAGCCATGTCCTGCAGCAGCTGCTGATGGGGGTACAGCAGCGCGCGTGCGTGGTCCTCCGCGTAGTCGAGCTTCTCACGGAGGCGTTTGCGGTCGGGTTCTGCAAGTTGGGCTGGATCCTGCGGTCCAAACCAGCCGTTGCCGAAGGCGCCGAGTCCCAGCTCGTGGTCCACTGCCAACGCAATCCGCGCAGCCTGTGCCAAGTCGGACGTGGCGCTGCCGCCAGCGCCCGCGGACACATTCCCAAAGATGAGCCGCTCCGCCGCCCGCCCCGCGAGGTGGACGTAGAGCTGACGGTCGAAATCTGACGCCAGACCCGGATTCGGGGGAACATCCCGTTCGATTGTTCCGCCTGCGGCAGCAACCCGGACCTGCGTGATCGCCTCTCCGAAGATCCAGGCGGTGATGGCATGGCCGCATTCATGGACGCAAATGCGGTAAAGCAGGCCGTGGTTCTCCTCCAACTCCCTGACACCGAGATGGCGGCGCAGAAGCTGCAGATCGAGCGCGCAGCCGCTGTGACGGGCTTCACTGCGGGCTGAGCGCACCGCGGCGTCAACGTCGGCGGCGGTTTTGCCAATGCTGTCCCGCGCCAGCTCCAACATCGCATCCTCGGGGAATGCGTCCTGCAGCCGCTCAGCAAGGAGGTGCTGCAGCATCGCCATGCTTGGCAGCGGCATCTCGATCTTGATGTCAAACCGCCCGGCTCTCAGCACCGCGGGGTCGATGTGCTGCGGGTGGTTGCAGGCACCGACGACCATGATCCCTTCCTCCAGGCCGATGCGGTCCATCTGCTCCAGGAGACCAGCGATCACCTGCGATCCATATCTGCTGCCGTGGGTGTCGCCGCTGGTGCGCGAGCTGATCGCGTCGATCTCATCGATGAAAAGGATACAGGGCGCATTCTTCCGCGCGTCTTCGAAGCTTCTTCGCATCGCGAGCAGCAGGTTGCCCAAATGACCGGCGCTTTGCCATTCCGCGCAGCTGGTCTCGACGCAATTGACAGCGGCGCTCCGGCCCATCGCGCGGGCGAGATGGCTCTTGCCGGTGCCCGGCAGGCCAAAAAGCAGCAAGGAGTGCGGGATCTCACTCCAGGCCACTTCGCCTTCGGCCCAGAGCCGCAGGTCTGCAACCAGTTGCCGGGCGGTGTCATAGGACCGGCCAATGCCGGTGATCTCTTCCCTCGGCGCGTGGGCTTCGGGCGGTGAAGCGGCAGCGGCTGCAAGCGCCTGGGACAGGCGCTGCGCCATCTTCTTCGCTGTGGGCGCACACAGGGCGAATGAGAGTGCGGGCGTGGAGAGCTCTTGCAGCTGGCCGTTCGGAGGCAGCGCGGCGCGGGCGGCGACTTCATCAATGCGGCCCGTGCGGCTGTGAGGCTCCCCCACTGAAGTGGTCCTCCGCTATGTTTAGTAAAACGGAGGAAACGCATGGCCAACAAGCGACCGACGCCAGAAGAGATTGTCACGAAGTTGCGGCAGGTTGAGATACTGACCGCGCAAGGAATGCCGCGTCTGGATGCGATCCGGCAGATTGGCGTGACTGAACAGACCTATTACCGCTGGAAGATCGGAGCATCGCAGCGCCACTGGTTCGAGCGCGATGCGAAGGGTACGGTGGAATGAATGGGCACTGATCAATTGAGGGAACTGAAGCGGCTTCAGAAAGAGAACGAGCGGCTTCGCAAAGCGGTCTCTGATCTGACGCTGGACAAGCTGATCTTGGCGGAAGCATTGCGCGCCCGCGGCGGCATTCTGGAAAACAAGGAGACCTGAAATGGAACGCAATGTCGTCCTAGGTTCAGGACTCATTGAGTTTCAAAGCCAGTAGATAACGAGGGCTGCGAGCGCGATTGCTGACAGGAAGACTTTTGGGCATCTGTCGTATCGTGTCGGAACCCGCCGCCAGTCCTTCAGCCTGCCGAACATAATTTCAATGCGGTTCCGCCGCTTGCATCGGCGTTTGTCGTATCTGATGGCTTTTTTGCGCTGCTTTCGAGCGGGGATGCAGGCGCGTATCCCTTTGTCTTTCAACGCTTCTCTAAACCAATCGGCATCATACCCGCGATCTCCGAGAAGCCATTGGACGTCAGGTAGACCACTCAGCAGCGCCTTTGCACCGGTGTAATCACTGACCTGTCCGGCGGTCACGAACAGATTCAGTGGACGCCCCTGGCTGTCGCAGATGGCGTGCAGCTTAGTGTTCATGCCGCCCTTAGTGCGCCCGATCAGGCGCCCGCGCCCCTTTTTTAACCCCAAGACTGGAGGCCGTGCGGTGTGCTTTCAGGTAAGTTGCGTCGATCATCACGGTCATTTCCTCACCGTGTTCAGCAGCCAGACCGGTCATCATCCGGGCAAAGATGCCTTTGTCGCTCCACCGCTTCCAACGATTGTACAAGGTCTTGTGCGGGCCGTAATCTTTGGGCGCATCACGCCAGCGCAAGCCATTGCGATTGATGAAGATAATTCCGCTCAGAACACGCCGGTCATCAACACGCGGCTTACCGTGGGGCTTCGCAAAGTAAGGCTCAAGACGGGCCATCTGCGCGTCCGTCAGCCAGAAAAGATCAGACATATCACTGCTCACTTTTCGAACCGTGAATCACGCCATCCACCGGAAATCAATGGCTCCTGACTCTAGCATCACCTGAGCAATCATTTAGCGTAATGTTATAGGCCATATGGCAGGGCGCGTGGTTCAAGGCTTCGATGGCCTGCTGGGTGGTGTCGCAGGTCTGCAGGACATAGCGCAGGATGATCGGGATACCGAAGCCGACGCCGGTGGCCCGACTGCCGCCATACGCGAGGCTGACAGCCAGTCCGAATTCGTTGATCCCATCAAGACACCCCCAAAGGCTGTCTATCGTCGAGATGACGCGCGTATTGCCCCAGTTTGTCAGGGCGACGGTCCCCTCAAAAAGGCGCGGACTGTAGTCATAACTGCGAAAGAGCACGGGCTGTAGCAAAGCCAATGGCTGGACCGTGTAGGGCAAGTTCACTGAAGAGGATCATGTCCGTCCAGGGATGCACGTGAACGATCTTGTTGGCCCGTTGTAGCATCGTAGGGATGTTGTTGCCTGATACGGACACGGGCATCTGCACACCGGCCACTGAGAAATGAGTCATCCATCACACCTTCGAACATAGGTGCAAGGCTATTGAGCGCCTTGGCATGTGAACCACAAGCGCCTGTACTGCGAAGAGGGCCTGTCGATCCGGACCCGCAGCCCGAAGCGGCGCCGGGCCTGCCGGTATCGATCCGGCCGATCCGAGGCTGACGGCATGAATGAGATCTGGGCAATCCCTGCCCGGCAGGCGATGCCGTGCATCGCCGGGAGGGGACTTCATGTCGGACCGGCCGTTCGACGAAAAACCGTTTCGTATTGCGACCATTGCCGACTGCTTTACGAGAGAGGCTCTCGCGACTGCTGCGAGGACAAACTTCCGAGCCTGCCAGGTCAGTGATGAATTGGATCGGTTAGCCCGGATCCGAGGCAAGCCACGAAGCATTCGAGCCGACAAGGGGCCTGAGTTCGCCGGCCGGTTACTTGACCAGCGGGCCTACCTGAACAAGGTCGAGTTGGACTTCTCGAGGCCCGGAAAACCGAAAGATAACGCATACATCGAAGCGTTCAACAGCCGCCTTAGACAGGAATGCTTGAACGCCTCATGGTTCCTGTCGATGGACGACGCCCGAAAGCGGATCAGCGAATGGAGAGCCGATTACAATGAAGCCAGGCCGCATTCCTCGCCGGGGAACTTGACGCCGAGCGAATGTGCGGCCCAACTGAACGAAACCCGAAAGGTCGCATGAAGCCCGGGCCAAAAATGGGGTGAGCTCCAAAAGTAGCTTAAGTTACGCCAGATCCTGTCCAAAGATTGGGGAGCAGCTCAGTTCGGGTCGAACCTGAAGCGGCCGTCGCCACTTAAGTTGGTTGCTGCGTGAGCACAAGGCGGGTCACAGCCATTAGCGGCTTTGAGCTGGAGCAGAATAACCAGAGATCTCGAAAATTGCCCTTCAGAACAATCCACTAAGAAGGACGTACTCGGCAGGCCCAGCCGGCATGCCAAGCAAGTTTGCAAAAAAATCACGTGGTCTCAAAGCTAGCCTCTTGTAATCACGGATCGCATACCCCATCTCGGTTGGGCAAAGCTTCTTCCTACGACCTTCTGTTTCCTAACGGCCCCAGTTGTTCCTATGTTGACACTGGGCCGGGCTATCGCGTGTTGCGGATGGCATTTTTCAAGGAGACGACACGATGGCCAATGGCACCGTGAAATGGTTCAACTCTCAAAAAGGTTTTGGTTTTATCGCTCCCGAGCAGGGATCGAAGGACATCTTTGTCCATATTTCCGCCTTGGAACGCGCTGGCATCCAACAGCTTAACGATGGCCAAGCCGTTACTTTCGACATCGAAAGCGGCCGCGACGGGCGTGAGTCTGCCAGCAATCTCGCACTTGCCTAAGCCTCTGCAGGCTTGAAACATTCAGCGGGAGCATTCTTGCAGTGCTCTCGCTTTCCGCATTTGCTGTGACCAACAATCTGATGCGGCTTTCAACAATCACCGAAAGAACAATCTTGATAGAAATTTCCTGGGGCACCCCCATGACCATTTTTCTGCCCTCCGAGGGGCAGACACGAAAAATCTCGACAATCGAACAAGCCCAAATCTGGCTGCAGAGAGCTTGGCCTGTTTCTGATCACAATAGAGATGTTGCGCTTGAGAAAATCGACGAAGCGATGGACTGTCTCGCGCCTGTTGGGGCCGCCCGCGCAGCATTCCTCTCGGCAGTCGGCTCTGCTGGATTTCACGCGGACTTCCCCGCCGCTGCGTAGAACACTGCAACGAACTGGCGCTGCCCAGTCCTTCTGCCCCATAGCGCACCTGACAGAAGGCCCAAACTGAACTTTCACGCAAAAATAGCCCTGCCCACAATCAGCCTCGTAGGAGTTGGACGATGACCAAGTTTAATATTGAGGAATTGAAACTAGCCGGCCTGTCCCGCAAGGAAACCACGATGGAAAAGACCGCACGGGCCGCGCGGGAAATCCTGGAAGACGAAAATGAAATGCGGCGCAGTAAAAACGAGCGCCTACGGCGCTCCCGGCTACAGTACAAGCGCAGTGGCCAATGAATTGCGGTCCGCCCGGCGCCTGAACCAAACGAACTTCAGTTCATCTGGATGGGCCCTCAGAGGCAATCGCTCTCAGGGTGAGGCGGCTGGCAGAGCGGCTAATAACCGCCTCCTGGTTCAACGCAGACGCAGCGTTCCGTTTCGGGGGGGAGGATTTCCGTGTGCAAGCAAACTGGCAATTCCTCCTGAATCCAACTCAATTCTTTGCTAATCTGTTGCGCCAGATCCGGCTCAGTCCTGCCGGCCTTTGAAGCCCAATAGGCTGCCAAGGAGTAGAAGCCAGCAGGGGTTTAGCGAAGAACAGATCCGGCAAAACGAAAGTTCCTCTGCCCTGAGTGATTCAACGGCGGCCGGGCGAGCCGGATCTTACTGGAACAGCGTTTCGCCAAGCATTTGAAGACTTGCAGCGCCGGCAAACCCGTTCACCGAACCCTGCGCTCCAGAATACAGAATTGCACCGCAAGCAACGGCGCTCTCGCGGCACGTCTCCACGGGCAGGAGCCACAAAGGCATCTTGTTCGTTTCTATCAGTCATCATGTAGTTCCTTGCCGCTCGGTATGTCCGGTGCAGGACTGACAACTTTGCTGGCGCGATTGTCTGCCGGAGGTGCCAACCTTTCGTTCTCTGCAGCTTGGATTGCAAATGCGCTTGAAGGGCCCGCCTGTTCTGCACTCTGGGCAGCCTGCTCGCGATCCTGATCTGAAACGCACTCGCCAAGGTGCAAACGGCGGATTTGGGCTTCAGACACTCCGTCAGCCTGCATGACCAAGCGCACCATTGGGTCGGCAAGCATTTCTTCAAGGAAAAACTGCGACAGCTTCTTTCCGGACAACTTGTCCTTGACCTGGGCGTTCTCGAGATCTGCCAATGAAACGGTCAAGCTGCGAGCCAGCCCAGGATGTGACGCGCGCGGGTGCAAATGAATTATTACAGAAGCTTTCCAAGCCTGGGGTGTCAGGTGGCCGGGAGGTGCGGACAGTTCAGTTTCGATGTCATACTCCCCAGCTGGAAGTGTCTCGTCGAAACCAGGCAAGGTGAAAGGGCGGGAGAATATTGCGACGGCCTTGCTTGTCAGCGGATCCATTTTCCAATTCTCCTTTGCTGCGGTGCTGTTCTTGCCGCTCTGGCAAAGCGGAGTTGCCGCGGATTAACGGCGTCAAGAGTCTTTAAAGGGCAATCGGGGCTGGTCTTGCACATGAAAGCAGAACTGAACCCCGCTCTTTCTTTCTCGCATTCGCACCAGCCGAATTGTTCGAAAAAGCCGCGTCACCGGTGCCCAGACCAATGCCGGCGCTCAGGCCATTGAAAGAGATGTAGCGGTCGAGCGATTGCGAGCCTCAGTTTTCAGCCTCTTTGTGAGGCGAAGAAAGCACCAGCAGTCATATCCGATATAGGTATTCCCGGCTCAAATTACTACGGCACGCCGCAGACTTGAGGCCGCTGGAAGAGGCTTGGAGTTGCACTGCCAAGAGACCGCCGGTCTCACAAGAGTACCGGGTGCCGTCCATTGCGGCTGGCTGCACCACCGTCCGCAGCAGGTCTGCCGTTGCAAAAAACTTTTGCAACATCTGGCGCGGCCATGGCGTGGAAAAGGGCGCTGTAGTTCAAACGCAGTGTTATCTCGCTCCCGATGCGCAGCGGGCAATTGGTCGTTTCGACGACGATATGATCGCTGGTTGCTCCGATGTAGGAAACCGCTGCGGGAAAGGTCAGCCCGGCCGGATCTGTGTCTTGCAACCCAACAGCCAGGATAGACCGTGTTTTCCAATGATTGCCTGGCACCAGGCTTAGCGCTGACAATGCGGGGTCGGACAGCTTCAAAGGTGCCAGCTTTGACTTTGCCTTTGTCTCGATCACCTCGGCCTTCAGGACGAAAGCATCCGTGTGAAGCCCGCCTATCGGGTTTCCGGAAACTGGATCGGTGCCGAGCAGGATGGCCTCCCCCAGGCGCAGACTGTTCACCCTTCCCGCCGGTCCCGTATCAAGTGCCCACCGCAGATTTGCAGAACTGCCTCCGGACACCACGTCAACAAAGGGACCGCATTCCGCTTCCGTGGCGTCCGCGAGTGATGAGAGTGACGCCATATCCTCGGCAGTGGGAGCCGGGCCTGCCAGGCAAGCAAAGTTTGCACCGATACCTCTGAGGAGCACGCCTGGCGTTCTGGTGACCTGAAGCGCGATTTCGGTCAGATCCTCAGGCATTATGCCTTCGCGAAGATCCCCCATTTCCACCATCAGGATGATCTCGTGATTGGTGCCTTGGCGCAGGGCAGCGGCGGCGAGACTGGCGATGATCCCGGTTTCAGTGTTGCAACTTGTTTCACAGGACGAAACGATTTGCTCCACCTGGCTCAGCATGGGGGTTCGGATCATCAGGACCGGACATGTTATCCCTGCCTGGCGCAATCGCTCAACATTTGCCATCCGCGCATCAGCCAGCCCTATTGCACCGCCTGCAAGCATCGCTTTTGCAATATCTGGATGGCCGCACACAGCTTTGGTTACACCCGTTACCGTGATTCCGCGTGGGTTCAGGCGGTCGACAAGAACCTGCGTATTCTGACGGATTTTGCTCAGATCAATTTCCAAGCGCGGGGCAGTCATAACGCGGCCTTCCCCGGCACCGGCCGCAATTGAGGATAGGCAGACAGAACCAGTTCAGCCAGATGTGCGGGAGGGCAGACTAGAGCATCGCTGACCGGCAAGTCCAGTTTCCGCGCATGGTCCCTGATAGCGGCATTGATCCCCGCGTCCGTCAGCCCTTCATGGTTGAGGGTTACGCCGATTACCTTTGTGTCCGAAAACGCTTCGATCAAGGCAATCTCGTCACTGGGGTCCGGCATTGCCATCTCTGGAAAGTCGCAGCGGTGCGCCCGCGCTGGCGCATGCTGAAGGATTACCGCGTCGGGCTGGCTGCCGCGCAGAATGAATGCAGATGTGCAGAACGCTGGATGGCTGAGCGCGCCCTGGCCTTCGATCAGGATGACATCCGGCATTTCGCTCTCGTACGCCGCAAGCACAGCTCCTTCCAGCTCCCCGCAGCAGAATTGCGGCGGCACCGCGTCCATTGCGACGCCATATCTGGCGCCCTGCATCAAACCTGTTTGACCAGTGCCAACCAGAACCGTCTTGATGCCTTGCGCATTCAGTGCCCTGGCGAGCAGGGTTGCCGTGGTTCGTTTTCCAATTGCGCAGTCAGTTCCCAAAATGGCGATGCGGATCGCCTTTACACGCGCAATACTGCCGTCGAACAGGCGCAATTCCTTGCTGAGCCGGGGTTTGCGGATATCCCGGACAGTAACGTTCCAGGATTTTGCAGCAGCAATGATCTCCGGGTCTTCACTGAGGTATTCATGCAGGCCGGCTACGATGTTCATTCCTCGCGAAATTGCCTCCAGAACAACCTTCCGGTCCTCGCAAGAGAGTTTCCCGTTAGACGGTGCCATCCCGTAAATCAGAGTATCGGGAACTGTGCTTTGGTCGGCAACGGCTGCTTCAAGGCTGCCGAAAACCGGAATCCGGTTGAATTTGCCATCCAGAACTTGCCCGCTGTCACACCCGTGGTGCCCGCTGTCGATCACTGAGAGTATCCGGAAGGCCTTTGAGTGGCGCACCAGCCCGTTTGCAGTTTTTCCATCATTTTTGGCGAAGTTTCCTTCACAGTACACTATTGCACTGGGGACAGGGAGGAAGGGCAGTTTGCCAGTGCTCCCCGGTTCCTCAGAGTGGAATGGTGAGTGCATACGCCCACTGCTTGCATTTCGCCGTGCTGAGAGACCGGCTTTGGCTGCGGGGTCCATAATTTCTCCTTTGGATTGAAACAAGCGCTTGGCATTGACGTGCCCGCCGCGAGCTATGACGCCGCCAAGCAAGGCAGCAGGGGATGCAAAGCCTAATTACTCAGAACACAGAGGTCTCTTGTCCGCTGAAAGCTCTTGTTGCACTCCCAGCGGTTGCCTGACCTGTCGAGATGAGCGTTTTCGGGCAGGTCTATGAGAAGGCAGCGGTCGCCAGACACTTCGTAACCGCGCGCGCACTTCCACCCTGTTCTGTAGGGTGCATCGTCAAAGTAGGCATTTTCAGGTACGAACACGGCTGTGCATGTCCCATCCTGTTCAAAGAACCCGCGCTCACATGTCCAAGGCCGCCCGTAGTTTGAGCCGTTCAGGTAGGCGTGTTCCGGCACATTAATGACTAGGCATTTCTCTCCTTTGGCCTCATACCCTCGATTGCAACGCCAGGCTGGCGCGCTGGTGTCGTTTGTCAGATAGGAATTTTCCGGCAGGGCAATTTCCTGGCAGATGTCGTCGATCTTCCGGTATCCGCGCAAGCAGTTCCAACGCTTGCCTGAAGGATCGAGATACCCGCCTTCCGGGACAAGAACTTTATCACAAGATGTGCCTTCGACCTCAACATACCCATGCAGGCACTCCCATCCCGTACCGTAAGGCTTGTTCGTCGGGTACGCGTTTTGAGGCACTTCAATTGCAACACATGTATTGCCGGCGAGACGGTAGGACAGATTGCATTCCCACCCGCCGCCGTAGCTTTTGGCATGGGCGTTTTCAGGTATCGAAGATATGCCTGACTGCGAAAAAGCAGGTGCAGCGACCACCAGAGTTAATCCGAACATAGCTGCAAAATGTCTGACCAGAGTTTTCGGGAAAGCCCAAGAGACGAATTTTTTGTCCGGCAGCACTGTGCTGGATAGAGAAGACACCGGTAGTTCTGCAAAATCACGAGGCATCAAGATCCAGCCCGGCAAGGCATGCCTGTGCAAGATCACGGTTTGGCTGCTCTGAGCCAGGAACCGTTGCCCAGCCTGCCGCCATAACGGCATCCCGGCGCTTGTAGGACATTGCTTCCTGGATCGATGCCAGTTTGGCAGCCCGGTCGGAATCTGTTTGTGCCCGGTCGATGCAAACCGGCACCAAAGCCGCGATCAACTCGGAATGGGATCTGGAATTGGCCATTGCATCTGCCTGGCTTCCAGTCACCCAACCGCCCCAGGAAAATCCTGCGATGGTTATGGCGACCGCGCCAATCAAAGCGCCGTAGACACCGGGCCTGAGCCATTTGGGATAAGTCATGTCTGGTCCTCCTGCGGAAAAAGCGCCGCGTCGCTATGGTTGCTGTTTTCTGTCAAATCCGCTGGCCCGGCTTTGCGCAGTTTCCAAGTCACTCTGGGTGATCATGCGCAGTTCGGTCCGGCCGGCTTGGCCGCCCCTGCCGTGGATCAGCAGATAGATTGCTGCGGTCCGGTAGGCCACGAAGCTGAGCCCCTGAAGAAGCTCCTCTTCCACGATGATTTCATACGCTCCGGCCGGAAGTTTGTCCGGATAACCCGCCAAAGAAAACGGGTGGGAATACGTCACCATCAGTCTGGACGACCGTGTGTCCATCCTGGTTTTCCTTGATTGCCTGTGTGGCAGTTTCTTGCCTCATCCGCAGCGAGACTTTCCGGGACCTTCAGGATGTAGGCCCGGCAACGCTGACTATGTCAAAAACTCTAGGACGGGCGGGGAGAGCACGCACTAATCGATGTTAGCTATCTCGGGTTTTCCTGATCTGCATGCACTAAACGTGAATACAGTCACCCGTGAGACCTGTGCCATTCAGCTGCCGGTTTGCATCAGGCCGCTGCAGTTTCAATGCGCAGGCGGGGATGTTCAAATGGTCCGCTTCTTTTGAAGACCGGTGCAACGGGTCTTTGTAAGGAATCCAAGCTAGGGGACTGCGAGCTAACCTGTGTCAGTACGTGCAGATCCAATCCCGGATAGGAGTACTAAACCGGCGCCACATTTTGCCGGTGTTTGATTGTTTTCGAGTGTCAAAGAAGCGCGGGGTATGTGCTGGTCCAAATCGGTTCTGCACATAGTTCGCGCTTCTTATTTCTCGAAAACCTCTGAAAGGACACAGATATGACCCCCGAGACAAGAAGACTCTCCGTCACATTGGATTCCATAAGGGCGGCCTGCGAACGAGCCCCAGCCGGACCGCAGAAAGAAGCGGCTTGGAAGCATTACAGGCTTGCGGAGAAGGCGCACAGCGATGAAAATCATACCGAAATGTACAGAGAGATCGAGGCTGCAAAACAAGTCCTCGCGTAGCCAGCCAGTTTGGAACCCATTACCTGGCTGTCCGGTTTCTTTCCGAAGGACGTGCGCTTCATTTCAGAAGCGGTCCAACCTGATCCAGATACGCCGGATCGAAATCCGCCAGTTCCATGAGCCGGTAAATATCTCCGAACTTCACGTAGCCCTCCCGGAAGGTGACCAGTTCCCGTTCCCGAAGTTGACGCAAAACACGATTTACATGGACAGCGGTCAATCCCAGAGCGTCGGCAAGATGGTACTGGGTCAAAGGGCAGGCATAGCCCTCCTTGCTTCCTAGTCCGACGAACGCCAGCCTCGCACCCAGTTCCAGCAGAAAATGTGCCATTCGCGCATCTGCATCGCGGCGACCTAGCCCGACAAGATGCTCGACAACCATCGCTTCATCCCGGGACGCGGCCCAAAGTATGGCTGCCGCCAGCCTTGGGGTATCGGCAAATGCTCCCAGCAGGTCGCTTGCATTTACCTCAGCTGCTTCGATCTCCCCAACGGGCTCGATGCTATGGTCCGAAGTGCGCAGCAAAACGCTGCGCAATCCCAGGAAATCACCCGGTATTTGAAAGTCGACAATCTGTCGCGATCCCTCCGGCTGGATTTTGTAAGAGCAGGCCCAGCCTGAAGCCAGAATGTAGGCAGCTTGCCCGGGCTGACCTTGATGCACGAGGTCACAACCTGCCGCAAAGGTTTTCCGCCGCTGATGCAGCTGCGTCAGCACGGCCAGCTCATCTTTTGAAAGAACGGCAAATGCCGATAACTTCCTTGCAAGCGGGCTGTGTTTTATGGAGTTCATTACCCCTCCTGAGCTGGCGCGGCGGCATTGAACACCGCCGGTCCACGGGACTGCTTTGGATCAGTTCGGCCTGTTTCGTTTCCTGCGATGGTACTGAAGATTACCTCTCTGTCAGTTTATCATGGCACGCAATGCAAGAAAGGAAGGCCCAAAATGTCTGAGCGGACCGAATGTGCAGGAATGGCCGCGTTATCGATCTGCGAGGCATTGCTGCTGGCTATGAAAGATCTTCAGGTGCTGCCTGAACATGAAGTCATTGGCGTTCTTCGTGATGCGGCGGCATTTCATGAGAATGCGGATGGAACGGGAACTGATACCGAAAGGCACCACGCTGCTGCCGCTCTGATCCATCGGATCATTGCCAACGGAAACCCTGTTCGGCAGCCTTGATGGAAGCTGACGAGGCCAAATCCAAACTGGGTTCCTTCCTCATCAGGAAGACAGTTCTCAAAACGCATTAGCATCAGAAGCCTAGCTGAGCCAAACACCCTATCCGTGTGACGAAAGCCTAGTCCCGCTCCCTGCTTCTCGGTCCTAGTTGCAGCGAAAGGGCGGTACAAATTCCGCGCCTCAGAGTGGCATTGAATGCCTGGTCTGGTGACATAGTGTTGATTTCCGCTGAGAAGTGACCCGGTATTTTCACCGAGATTTGACCCACCCTCAGTATGGGCTCTGTTGCGCAAATCGGGTGAGGGATTCATCTCATGAATCCAGCGTGATAGCTGGAGGGCATGAGCAGACCAACACCCCCGACCTACAAGATCAAGAACTGGCGGGCCTATAACGAAGCGCTGAAGCGTCGTGGCTCTCTGACGATCTGGTTCGATCCCGAGATGACGTGGGAGGCCCGGCCGACCGGCAAGAGAGGCCGACAGCCCATCTATAGCGACGCCGCGATCAAGACCTGCCTGACGATGAAGGTGCTGTTCCGTATGGCGCTCAGGCAGACGACCGGCTTCGTGGAAAGTCTCCTGCGATTGAGTGGATTGGACTGGTCGGTACCGGATTTTAGCACGCTTTCACGCCGCCAGAAGTCTCTCGCCGTGAACATCCCGTATCGTGGTTCTGAGGGGCCGCTACACCTGCTGATCGACAGCACTGGGATAAAGGTAGAGGGCGAAGGCGAGTGGAATGCGCGCAAGCACGGTGGCTCGAAACGCCGCGTGTGGCGCAAGGTTCACCTCGGTATCGACGAAAAGACACTGGAAATCCGGGCAGTCGAGTTCACCAGTAGCAACATTGGTGATGCGCCCATGCTGCCGGAACTGCTTAATCAGATCCCGCCCGAGCAGGAGATCGGCAGTGTCACGGCAGATGGCGCCTACGATACGCGCAAGTGCCACGATGCCATCGCCAACCGAGGTGCCAATGCCGTCGTCCCGCCCCGCAAGAACGCCAAGCCCTGGAAACCCGACACCGCAGGCGCGATTGCGCGCAACGAAGCGCTGCGGGCGTCGAAATACCTTGGCCGAGCGCTTTGGCGGAAATGGAGTGGATACCACCGCCGAAGTCGTGCCGAAACCAAGATGCACTGCATGAAACTGCTGGGACAAAGACTGATGGCACGGGATCCTGGAAGTCAGGTTGCCGAGCTTCAGCTCCGTGTTGCGGTCATGAACGGATTCACCGCGCTTGGCATACCCGTCACAGAGGCAGTGGGATAAGTCCGTCTGGGGAAAGGGGAACCTTGGCCCTCAACCGATTTGCGCAACAGAGTCAGCTGCGCCGCAAAGTCTCTGGCGTCCTTGTTGAATTTCTCGGCTGGAAGGCATGCGAGCATGCTGCTGTGTTTAGGGCAGCTCCTGATAGACGAGAATTTCCACTGGAGGCGACGCGGCACACGCCAGGACTCTGCTGCTGACGGCATTTCGGTCCGTATGCACTCCGGGCAGACGCGGATGTGCGAGCGCTGAAAGCTCTGAAGAGAGGCAAATTCATCCCGAAGTCGAAAATGGCCCTTACCGAGGTGGCGGATAGAAACCCGCTCCAGTGCGGTCACGTCACACCCTGCCAGCTGAGCCAATTGCTTGATTGCTACCCTCTCTCCACGAAAGAGCGAGTCGATCGGAAAGGCAATGTCGCCGCAAAACCTCTGCATCGAAATGGCGCCGTTCCTGGCCGCAAGCCGCGACAGCAAGGAAGATGCCGGCTCGCACGCGGCATGTGACACCGTCAGCGGCAACTGCGGGAAGTTCGTTCCGGGAATGGCAGGTAAGCTTTTGACCAAGCGAGGCTTCCGAGATCAGACAAAGGCTGGATTGGCCGGATCTTACGTTCACCAACTCAACTGAGCAACGTCGCTATGATTTCAGGAAACTTCGCCGACTGGGTCAGTTATCTGTCGCAAAAGTCGTTTTTGCACGGCAACTGACATTCATGTCGGGCGACACATAGTTTTTCCTTCCAGGCTCCGCTAAGTCACTGATTTCAGGTCGGTGTAAAACTCGTGGTCGCACCAGTCTTTCCTTTTGCGACTCAAAGGTTTTCCTTCGAATCAAAGAGACATCCATGCCACGCGCGGTGGAAACGGGCTTCCTGCCCATACCAGAAGAGATGAAATTTCGCCGCCTTGCATGCAGCGCGCGGGTGCGCTGCACCGCCAAGTTCATTCCGCCGCATTGCACAAGGAAATGCAGCCATTTCTGCAACCAACTTGCCACCGGAGAACTGCGTCCACTATCCCACCAATGTCCTGACCTTCTACATAAATACCCGGTTCGGGTGAAGCTGATGCTTGACGGTAGTATACTGAACGGTCTGGTCCTCGCCCAGCACCTCAAGCACAACCTTTGCCTTATACAGATCTCAAAAATTCCGGCGCTTTGCCAGTAGATTGGTTTTCTGGAGTCACTTCACACGCTTTTCCGAACAACTTTTTCAGCCCAACCTCACGCCCCCAGGAAGTTGGCAAGTGCTATAGAACAAAAAGGGTCGGGGCCACGCCACATGTTCCACTGCTCCACTTCGATGAATGACCGCTGGGAGGCAGCGGTCATTCAAATGGTTTCTCATGCTAGGAAGCTAGAACGAAAGGAAACTCGGTTGACCTCAGAACAGGAAGTCGTCTTCGGACAGTAGCGCGGCATTAACTCCATGCAGAATTACGGTCCCATGATTAGCAACAGTTATTTGCGCATCACCCGAAGCGTCCGAGATGACAACATCGCCAAACGAAACGCCCTCAATATCGAGCTTCAGCCTGTCGGCCCCATCTTCGAAATCAGTGACTTGATCACTACCGAATTGGTTTCCGAACACAAATGTGTCGACCCCCAGTCCTCCGGTAAGCGTGTCATTGCCTGTGCCACCATCGATTTGGTTGTCGGCATTCGACCCAATCAAGGTGTTATTGCCTGAACCGCCAACAAGGTTCTCAATGTTGGTAACCTGTTCGACAAACCCATCTGAGAAGGTTGCCTTGGATTGAGACAAATCGACGGTGAAATGATTGCTGGAGTATGAGAAATCAAGTGTGTCGATACCTTCTCCGCCGTCGAAGAAGTCATCTCCAATGCTGCCGAACAATGTGTCGTTGCCTGCACCGCCTTGGTGATTGTCGTCACCGTCCCCGCCTTCAAGCTGGTCGTTCCCATTTCCGCCGGAGAGGGTGTCGTTTCCTCTTCCGCCATCAAGGAAATTGTCCGCGTCTGAACCGATGAGGGTGTTATGACCGCGGCCGGCAATCACATTCTCTATATTGAGCACTTGCTCGACGAAGCCGTCCGTAAACACGGCTGTCGATTGGCTAAGATCGATAGTGTAGCCATTGCTGGAATAAGTGAAGTCGAGAGTGTCTGCTCCCTCTCCGCCATCAAACAGATCTGCGCCTGTGTTACCAATGAGATAATCGTCACCGGCCCCGCCATTGTGGGTGTCGGCTCCACTTCCGCCATCAATCCGGTCATTCCCAGCGCCGCCATCGAGATTATCGTCGCCCGAGGTGCCGACAATCGTATCGTCTCCACTATTATCTCCAACCTGATCGCTGATGGACTTGGCAGAAATGTCCGTGAGATCCAGCACGGTGCCGTCAGCGAACTCAATCAGTTCCATGTCTTCCTGATCATTTTCAAAATGATCGGTGACGGTGACGGTCTCGCCATTGCTCAGGGTGATGACCAGGTCCTTGCCCGCATTCTGCGAGAAGGTGACGTCCTCCACATTTACATCGGTGAAGACCAGACGGTCGTCCAATTCCTGGCTGCTGCGGTCGGCAATAACGTCATTGCCATCGCCGAGGCTGTAGAGATACGTGTCTGCGCCGCTTCCGCCGTTTAGAGTGTCATTCCCTTCTCCGCCAAAGAAACGGTCATTCCCATAGCTGCCAAGAACCAGATCATCCCCGGCGCCGTTCTGATCGCTGATCGCCTTCTCTGTTATGGCGGCGAGATCCAGCACGGTGCCGTCAGCGAACTCAATCAGTTCCATGTCTTCCTGATCATTTTCAAAATGATCGGTGACGGTGACGGTCTCGCCATTGCTTAGGGTGATCACCAGATCCTTTCCCGCGTTCTGCGAGAAGGTGACATCATCCACATGCACATCGGTGAAAACCAGGCGGTCGTCCAAGTTCTGGCTGCTGCGGTCCGTGATGACGTCATCGCCGTCGCCAAGGCTGTAGAGATACGTATCTGCGCCGTTTCCGCCATTTAGGGTGTCATTCCCTTCTCCGCCGAAGAAACGATCATTCCCATTACTGCCAAGAACCAGATCATCCCCGCTACCGTTCTGATCGCTTATTGTTTTTGCAGTTATGGCAGCGAGATCCAGCACGGTGCCATCAGCAAATTCAATCAGCTCCATGTCTTCCTGATCATTCTCAAAATGATCGGTGACAGTGACGGTCTCTCCATTGCTTAGGGTGATCACCAGATCCTTTCCCGCGTTCTGCGAGAAGGTGACATCATCCACATGCACATCGGTGAAAACCAGGCGGTCGTCCAAGTTCTGGCTGCTGCGGTCCGTGATGACGTCATCGCCGTCGCCAAGGCTGTAGAGATACGTATCTGCGCCGTTTCCGCCATTTAGGGTGTCATTCCCTTCTCCGCCGAAGAAACGATCATTCCCATTACTGCCAAGAACCAGATCATCCCCGCTACCGTTCTGATCGCTTATTGTTTTTGCAGTTATGGCAGCGAGATCCAGCACGGTGCCATCAGCAAATTCAATCAGCTCCATGTCTTCCTGATCATTCTCAAAATGATCGGTGACAGTGACGGTCTCTCCATTGCTTAGGGTGATCACCAGATCCTTTCCCGCGTTCTGCGAGAAGGTGACATCATCCACATGCACATCGGTGAAAACCAGGCGGTCGTCCAAGTTCTGGCTGCTGCGGTCCGTGATGACGTCATCGCCGTCGCCGAAACGATAGATGTAAATGTTCTCGCCGTTTCCGCCATTCAGCATGTCATCACCGCCCCCCCCGTCAAAAATAACGAAGTTATCGGAACCAGATAGCGAATCGTTACCTTCATGTCCGCGGAGATAAGCTGGGCCATCCGACACGGATAAGATGTTTTCTTCATCATCCCCAGCCACAAACTCGTGGGTTCCGTAGGCGAGGCGAACATAAAATTCATCGCTGAAATCGACACCAGACTCAGGACCCGCGGATAAAACGGCTTCTGTAAATTCAGCCTGAGATGGACCGAAATCAAAGCGAAGCAGTTGCCCAATGGACACTGCTTCAGGCACCGTGATTAAATTCGAGGCTACAAGGTCTGACAGTGCCCGCAAAACTGATGGCAAATCAGTGTTCAGGCTTTGATTGGACGAATTGTAGCCGTCTACGAGAGAAGAAAAACCGCTCATCGGGTGTGAAGTAAAACTTTCTACGATTTCGTCGTATTCCGGGATGGTGTATCCGCCATCAATAACATCCAAAACTGTCGACGCCGCTGCAGACTGAGAAATAAAACGTATCGAGAACCAGTCTCTTTGGTCCTCGTAGATTTGTGTTAACTCTGGTCCGGATGCCTCATCAGGATTGTTTGATCGGAAGACCCGGTCAATTGTTAGAGTGTATTCTTGGCCAAACAGTGCCTCAAGAGCCGCTAGCTGCTGGCCGTTGACATATTCTCCGCGCCCATCTGCATCAGCAGTGTCTGCCCCGGTCCAACTCAGGAAGAAATCATCGAATGCCTCATGGTACTCAGAAATGCGGCCCTGCTCCAAGAGCTCAAGGAGATTTCTCGCCTGTTCACGCAGCCCGGAGTCCTCAGTGAGCGCCACTGCGGTATGCGCGACATTGCCTGTACCGAAAAGCTGAGGGATATGCAGAGCCTCTACATGATACTCGAAATTCGGATCAATGCTGGCAACGCTTCTGTATGGGTCAGTCTCAAAAAATACATCTACCAGAGAACGTTCAGATCCGTCAGAAAAAGTAACAGCGGAAGATTTAGTGACAAGATGCCCTTCTACGGTTTGCTGCGAATCGTTGGTATCTAAGCTAATTGATTCAATTTTCAGTTCTTCAAGAGTGAACAATTCTCCATCATCAGACTCCCCGTCTTGATCAAGGTCGCGCCAAACCTTGAGCTCTCCAAACACTCCGTCCGATGCGTCTATTTTTCCGTCTTCATTTTCATCAAGTGAAGCAAGACTGCTGAAGCCGTCTTCATGGCCATCGGTGTCTCCAAAAAGCTCCGAAACATCGACGATGGCACCATCATCATTTATATCACGAACTAGCAATCCATCGTTAGGCGAAACCCAGCCAGTGTTTTCTGCAAATCCATTGCCATCCAAATCGAAATACACATCCGAAGACCCGAGCGAGCTTAGCTCCACACCATCCCCGTCAAGGTCAATTATTAGGGGGTCTCCTCGGCTGTCATCCGGGTCCCCGTTATCTGTAGGACGCTCACCACCGTCGTCGCTCTTCTCGTCGACAGGGGCGCTGTCGCCTGGGTCCGCTTCATCCGTTTCATCATTAGGCGAGGGCCGGTAATCATCGTCCCATAAATTATGATCGTCTAGGTAGTCGCGAATGGCTTCTGCATTTTCTCGGGTAGTTTGATCGGAGCTGTCCAAATCGTCCAAGACATCGTTATGTATGTCTCTAAGAACCGAGTCCGTGAGGGATTCATGTTCGATGCCGAGATCATCGAGCCTTTCCAGCCCATCGAGTCTTCCGTCAACACTTTCTGCAAGATCCGATTGGTTCTCAATGATCTCATCAAAGCGGTTTGTGGGAGTACCCCCATCAAGGGCTCCATCAGCCACGTTTACGATCGTACCAACCGCTGCGTCCACGCTGCGTTGCAAGGGTCCTAACGGACCAGAGGGTAAATCCATTTTTCCACCTGATATTATAAGGTTAGTGATATAGCCGGAGGATGAAGGATGCATTGAGGCCTTGCAACCATAAAGGCATTGGTAAGCCGCCCAACAAGCCTTAAGGCGTAAAATTGAAGCACGCCGCGTCAACTTGAGACAGCTCTGGCCCCATGAAGTAGTTCCAGAAATCTCCTGCCGCGGGGAACTCGCAGATTTCAGCAAGTGCGGAACATGTCGGAGAAGGATCGCGCACCGACCCTTTGAAAATGGTCTTATAACTGGAATACTGCTTTTTTACGTTAGGCCAGGGTCCGGACGGTACCGCCGCAAGAGCAGTAACAGGTACTATTTCGACAACGGTAGCTAAGGCGCGCACTTGGGGCAGCAACGCATTCCGAGCGCTCACAGATGGAGACAGCGCCCGGGTTTTGCAACTGATGAATGCCTGGGACCGGTGCAACGAATTGCGAACGTCGCCGAACGGGTGTTATGTGCACACCTTTACAGTGTGTCTGAAGGCCCCGCTGCATCGTCCGGCCAGGCATCCAGCCCCTGTTTGGAGTTCGTCCCGATTTCCGGACAGTTTGATTATTGACCCTACGCTGCGCTTTTCCAAGCCATGGTTTCGTATGCTTGCGCGGGGGTTTGGTAGCCGATGGCAGAATGACGTCGCTGGCGATTGTAGAAGACCTCAATGTATTCGAAGATCGCCGCCTTTGCCTGGGCGCGCGTTTTGAAGCGCTCCCGGTGAACCAGTTCCTTTTTCAGTGATTCGAAGAAACTTTCCATTGGAGCGTTATCCAGGCATTCGCCGGTTCGGCTCATTGATTGGATGATCTTCGCGGACCCGAGCAGCGCACGGTATTCGCTGCCAGCGTATTGCACGCCGCGATCCGAATGGTGAATGAGCCCAGGCACCGGACCACGCCGCCCCAGGGCCATGTTCAAGGCATCACAGCACAGTTTGGATCGCAGATGACCGTCCATGGCCCAGCCGACGATTTCACGTGTTGCCATGTCTTTGATGGCGGCGACGTAGAGCCATCCTTCGTCCGTATCGACGTAGGTAATGTCGGCCAGCCAAACCCGGTTTGGAACGGAACAATCGAACTGCTGCTCCAGCAAATTCGGCGATGGTTTCAAAGAGTGATTGCTGTCAGTCGTGCGCGGCTTCCGGCGCTTGCGCAGACGCGGTGAGATACTGTTTTCCTTCATTATTCTGGCGACGCGACGCTCCGAGACTGCCTCGCCATCGGCTTTCAGATCCTGGTGGACCCGCTTTGACCCATATCGTTTTTTGCTTTGAGAAAACGCCGCTTTTATCTTTGGCAGCAACTCGGCGTCCCGGTCGGTACGCAGCTTTTGCCGCTGATCTCGGGTTGGTTGCGACTGAGTAAAACCATAAAACCAACTGCGGCCGATCCCCAGAATGCGACAGAGCAGGGAAATGGGATAAAGAGCCTTATGGGCAGCGACAAAGGCATGTTTCGCAGTCATGTCTTCGCTGCCCTTGAGGCGAAAAAAGCGGAAGCTTTCTCAAGGATTTCATTTTCCACCTTCAAACGTTTGTTTTCCTTCCGTAGACGATCCAGTTCCGCCGCATCCGCCTGCTGCCTGCGCAGTGCCGCCATTGATCCCGCCGCTTCGATCTCCAAGCGCCACGTCTTCAATTGCGAGCTCGTCACTCCAAGCTCCTTGGCAACACCACCTTGTGTAGCACCAGGCTTATAAAGCCGACCAACCGCTGCGGCTTTGAATTCATCTGTGAACGTCCGTCTCGTTTGTCCCATTCCATGCTCCTTTCCTGGACAGGGGTAAATTACCCTGGTGTCCGGCAACAGGGACGAAGTTCACCCCCCTGCCCCGGCATTTTCCGTTTGATTGGTCCGCCTGCCATCCGGCCGGCAATCTGAACACGGGTTCTGATGCCGCTGCGCGTCAGCCTCCACGGAGAAATCCGGTTCCTCCCGCGCCAGGCGCGGGTCCCTCCCAATTTCACCGCTCCGGCCCCGTGTGTCAGATCACCGCCCGGCCGCAGTCCGGGCTGCGCCCACCCTGCTTTGCCCTCCGGAAGACACGAGGTCTTCCGAAGTGAAAATCAGGGAAGGCTTCGCCACTGGCGGAACAGGAGGCGCGAGCGGGAATGTTGGAGACACGAAAAAGGAAAGGTTCTGTCGCAAATGGCAAAACTATGTGTCGCCCGACAATTCAGGAAGTGGCGGACCGAGGAGGATTCGAACCCCCGACCCCTTGATTCGTAGTCAAGTACTCTATCCAGCTGAGCTATCGGTCCACTGCGGCGGGGTTTAATCTTACCGCCGTAGGGCCGCAACCCCAAAAAGATGGCGCTTGCAACAAATTTGGCGTTTCTCGGCTCCCTTCACGCCTAACCTGCAAGGGGAAGCCTGAAAGCTAGTAGCCCATAGAGGGTTACTCGGTGATCCTGGAAGAGAAGTCTTTGCAAACATGCCTGCAGTGAACGTCCCAAGCACGGAAGGAATGTGGTATTGTCGGGCGGGGACTCGTCCTCAGGGTGCAAGGGGCCGTTTCGGGATCCGCAAGCAAAGAGGAGGAAAGCAAATGCTGCAGGGGCAGTCCGCAGCTTTTTGGCTCCGGCCGCTTGAGAAAGGCGACTTTGCCACGATGGCCGCCTGGTTTCATAATGTTGCCGATCTGGCCCGCTTTGACCGTTCTGCCCGGGCCCCTTTCAATTCTGAAGGCATGGATGCTTCATGGGGGCAAGCTGCAGAGGCAGCCAAGGACCCCGGCAGATACTGGTTTGCCATCACATCGGAAACCGGCGAGCTTTGCGGAATAACCGGACTGGAAAGCATCTCCTCTGTTAACCGCGATGCTGTCATCGCACTGTTCATAGAGGAAAGCCGCCGGCGGCAAGGTCTCGGTATACGTTCCATGGCGCTGGTTTTGGACTTTGCATTCCGGCAGATCGGGCTAAATCGCGTTACATCCTACTATCGGGCCGACAACCCGAGCAGCCGGCAAATGACATCACGGGCCGGGTTCGCAACTGAAGGCACCATGCGGGAGGCCTGGTATGCGGACGGCCGGTATTATGACATGATCTGCGTGGGGTTACTGCGCGGCGAATGGAACACTTGCCGCACGGCCCTCGCACGGGAGCTCGACGGCTCCTGCACAGCCCGGTTCCGCGGATCAGGAAGCTCCGGCTGGGCTTGGCCGCCAGGCCCGCAGGACCCGCCAGACAGCTAAACAGTTTCGGTCTGCCTGGCATCACACAGCACCGGATCCGGCACACAGCCGGCTTCAGCCAATCTCACGAGGGGAGGACAGCTTGTGAGCGGCCAAGACAAGGAGAACCATGTCCGGCGTCAGCTTGGGGCGGTGCTGTTTGCCGATGTAGTCGGCTATGCCCGGCTGATGGGCAATGACGAGATTGACACTTACAGCGCGCTGAAGTCCTTACTGGAGCAGCTGGAAGCCGCGTGTAAGCTTCATGACGGGCAGGTTGTTGCAGTCCGGGGCGATGGCGTCCTGGCCTTGTTCGAAACCGCTACTGACGCGGTCAAATTCGGGGTGGAGCTGCACCGGATCGCCGACCAGAACAACCGCAGCCGTGCAGAGGATCAGCAGCTGCGGTTCCGGGCAGGAGTCCACATGGGTGAAATCCTGGTCGATGATCGTGGCATTCACGGCGACAACGTCAATATTGCCGCCCGGTTGCAGGAAATAGCCGAACCGGGCCGTGTCTATGTCAGCGCCTCTGTCTATGAGCAAATCCGTAACCGGCTGCGCTTCGGTTTCGAATTCCTGGGTCCGCGGCGGCTCAAGAATATTGCGGAACCGGTCCCGGCTTATTGCGTCCGCAGCGAAATTGAGGGGGCGGCGATGGCAGCCACCTTGCGTCCGGCCAATCAGCCAGTGCCGCCGCTGCAGCCAGACATTCCCTCGGTTGCAGTGCTGCCCTTCACCAGCCTAGGCGGAGACCCCTCTGACAGCTGGTTTGCCGACGGGCTGACCGAAGACATCATCCTGAACCTGTCCAAATTCAAAAACCTTTTTGTCATAGCCCGCAACTCCGCCTTTTTCTTCAAGGCGGGAACGATGCCGCCCCAGGATGCGGCCCGTGAGCTTGGCGTTCGCTATGTCGCGCGGGGCAGCGTACGGCGGGCGGCCTCCCGGATCCGCATCGCGATTGAGCTGATTGACGCGGATTCCGGCCGCACTATCTGGGGGGAGCGTTACGACCGGGATATCGATGATATATTTGCCATACAGGACGAAGTCACCGACGCCGTTGTTGCAGCCACCGCGGTGCTGATCGAAGCACAGGAGCGCAAGCGGATGTCACAAACAGCTCCGGCCGACCTTGCCGCTTATGGTTATGTTCTGCGCGGCCAGCAGTATATTTTCCGCTATACACGGCAGGACAATCACGAAGCGCAAACGCTTTACGAGAGGGCATTGGCACGCGATCAGGACTATGCCCGGGCGTCGGCAGCCATTTCCCGCACAATGAATATCGATTGGCGGTATTCCTGGGCCAAGGATGCAGACCACGCGCTGGACACGGCCCTGAGTTTTGCACAAAGGGCGGTGGAGCTGGATCCGACTGATGCCCGCGGTTTTGGCGAATTGGGCTTTGTGCACCTGTACCGCAAGGAGCATGACGCTGCGATCGGCGCCTACCGGCGCGCGCTCGCGCTGAACCCGAATGACGCCGATCTGCTGTCCGACTACGCGGATGCGCTGGCTCACTCCGGTGACAATGAAGCTGCTATCGGCAACCTGCAGCAGGCGATGCGGCTCAACCCCTACTTCCCGGATCAATACCTGTGGCACCTGGGGGGCGCCTATTACAATCTTAAAGAATATGAAGCGGTTATCGACACGCTGACCAAGATGAACAACCCGACGGAGGGCCAGCGCATGCTGGCCGCAAGCTATGCCCAGCTGGGCAAGATTGAGCTGGCGAAAGACATGGCCGCGAAGCACCGCGAGGCCCATCCGAACTTTTCACTGGACCGCTGGGCGAAGGTGCAGCCAGACCGTCTGGAAGAAGACACCCAGCATTTTGTGGAAGGGTTGAAGAAAGCGGGGTTCTGAAACTGAAATGCGGCGCAGGCTTTTTGAGCCGCGCCGCAGGGTTTCCAACTGTTCGGTCAAGCGGTTCAGTCGCCGGAGCCGCGGGCCTTCGCCCCGCTGACCTTCGCACCGCTCACCTTGGCGCCGCTGACCTTCGCACCGCTGACTTTGGCGCCGCTCACCTTGGCCCCGCTGACCTTCGCACCGCTAATGTCAGGTCCACCACCGAAATAGACATCCAATAGTATCTGCTCCAGCATGCCCGTCATCACATCAAAGCGGATTGAGTAGTCGGCCTTGTCATAGTCCCAGACCATAATGTCGTTTGCGAACTGATACTCGGCTGAGGCAACCCCGGTAACGGAAGGGTTCAGAGGAGCACGAGACACCTGGACTTCGGTTTTATCAGGTAGTTTGCCCGTAGCGCTCTCGCCATCCCCGTGCACAAGGAAAATGGCCGGCTCCGGCAGTTCGAAATACGTGCCTTCGTACGAAAAGCCATAAATGCGCGCGAGCTTGGCATCCGGGCCGAACTGGCCTTTCAAGAAGTTGTTCTTGCCCCGTCCGCGAGGCGGTTTAAACTCCTTGAAGATTTGCTTGTTGGGTTCTTTTCTCTGAATCCAAGTTGTTCCCCCGAGCTCCTCTCCTTCCGAAACGGAAACACTTTTTCCTTTTTCAATTGTTTGACGGCTTCCGAGCTGGAAGCCCTGTCCTTGGGCCGCGGCAGCCTGATAGATTCCGTTTTCCTTTGAGCCGTTTAGGCGCACCAAAACCTTGTCGTTCAAAGCAAGATCGACCCCGTCCACTTCGCTGACGTTTTTGGTCAGGTCCAGGCTTGCGTCAGTAGCCAGGCGAACATTTTCTTCATCGTCCGCGTCCGCGGCCTTTATCTGCAGATCACTCAGGGGACGTCCAAACAGCAGCACTTCGGAAAAACTCAGCAGAGACTCGGCCACAACACATACTCCCGTGGCTATGGAAACAACATCAGAAGACCTTTCTGCAACGGGCCGGTAGCGAAACTCGCTGTACCAGCTCCCGCGACACTCTCCCTCAGGGTGAAAGTATCACAAAAAGGATAGAAATTATAGGTGATAAGCGTTCAAGGCCGAAAACCTCTAATCCTGTGCCGCTTGCTGGCGAACTGTGAAAAGGGGCAGGATTTGAACGCTGGGCCTAGCGGCGCTAGTTTCAAGCGGCCAACCGGCAGAGTTCGAGCGCAGGCTGATACAGTGGAACTTTTCTCCGACTGTCCTACCCGGGGGAACGGGGAAACGCCCTAGCCAAGGGCGCAGACGGTACATAGACTGGTTGCAACAAAGACTGTTGGAGTTCCCGCTAATATGACACCTTTCGCTATTGCTGGTGTTCAGATGCATGTCTCTGCGCTTCACTCGAATGTCGAAGCCATGCGTCACCGAATTGAGATCTTGATGGCCCGGTTTCCCTGGACGCAGATGGTTCTGTTTTCCGAACTTGCGCCCTACGGGCCGTTGGATCAATTCGCGCAACCCTTTCCCAACGATGCATTGCAGCAGTTTCAGGAAGACGCGCGCCGCTTTGGCATCTGGCTGATCCCGGGCTCCATGTTCGAAAAAACCGAAGACGGCCGGATCCTGAACACATCTGTCGTTATCAATCCGGAAGGTGAGATTGTCGCCAAGTACTCCAAGATGTTTCCGTTCCGACCGTATGAGGCCGGAATATCTGCGGGCACTGAGTTTTGCGTATTCGACGTGCCAGGGGTGGGCCGGTTCGGACTGTCGATTTGCTATGACATCTGGTTTCCGGAAACCACGCGTCAGCTGACCAGCCAGGGGGTGGAAGTGCTGCTGCACCCGGTACTGACCGGTACAACTGACCGGGAGGCGGAGATCGCCATCGCGCGAGCCACCGCAGCGCAGTTCCAATGTTATGTATTTGATGTGAACGGGCTGAGCGCCGGCGGTGTTGGGCGTTCGCTTGTGGTGGACCCGTCGGCCACCGTGCTGCACCAGTCTGCGGGGCAGGAGGATATGTTCCCGATCGAGATAGATCTGGATCAGGTTCGGCGCCAGCGCGAAACCGGGCTCAAAGGGCTGGGGCAGGTATTGAAGAGCTTCCGCGACCGGGATGCGGAGTTCACTGTTTACGACCGGACCAGCGGGGCAGATGCCTACCTGAAAACGCTGGGGCCGCTTGAGACGCCAGGTCAGGGATCGCAGCGCGGGCTGCAGGCGTCCGACCCGCGCAGCTCGATTGAGAATTTTGAGCAGACGTTACATTCGCCGCATCAATTTTCCGTTTTTCCTGGAAAAACGGGTTCTGATTAACCGGACTGGAAGGCGGCGCAGGTCCTGACGCGACAGAAAGGAGGCAGGTTTTGAACTTGCAGCCGCAAAGGAAGGCTTTGCCGTCGATCCGGGATTATTACAGTGCAACCCAGCTGCGGGCGGACAGATGGAGCTCGCTGCGTGAGACTGCCGAAGGGCTGGCCCGGAAGCGTCAGGAAGGGCGCCAGAGCGAGAAGCTGATGGCCGCGGCAGAGCATCTGTTCGATGTGCTGGCTCCGATTGAACGCTATTGGGCGTTTCCAGGCATTCATGCATTCGAGCATTTGCGCAGGCTGCTGCAGCACGGCAATTTGGAAGATCTGGCGGTTTCGGTGCGCCGTATCGCACGGGCGCTGACATCTGGCGCTTACCGGCGGCGGTCTATTCCGCTCTCTTCGGATGAGATCGACAACGAAGACTACGAGGATGAAGCGTCGCTCGCGCCTGAAGCGCGGGCGCTGGGGCGACCCTATTTCGAAGTGCTTATTGTCGACGACGTGTCGGAATCGCAGGAGCGGTTCCTGCGGCAGAACCTGCTGCGGATGCGGCGGATTGAAGACCCGTTCATTTATGAGCCGGTGATTGTGCCGTCGCTGGAGGATGCGCTGATTGGCATCCTGTTCAATCACAATGTGCAAGCCGTGGTGGTGCGCCCCGGGCTGTCTCTGAAGTCCAAGATAGAGCTGCCGATACTTAACCAGTATCTGACTCGCGTCAGCGAGGAGGAGTCTGTCGACTCGATTGACCCGCACCAATACGGTCCGGAGGCCTGCCGTCTGATCGAGAAGATCCGGCCTGAACTGGATGCCTATCTGGTCACCGACCGTTCCGCAGAGGACATCGCCGGGCTGGACCTAGGCCGCTGCCGCCGGGTGTTCTACAATCAGGAGGACTTCCAAGAGCTGCATCTGAACATCCTCCGCGGGGTGGACCGCCGCTATAAATCGCCGTTCTTCACCGCGCTCAAGGAATACTCGAAACAGCCCACTGGCGTGTTTCACGCGATGCCGATCAGCCGGGGCAAGTCGATCAGCCGCTCGCACTGGATTCAGGACATGGGCGCGTTTTACGGTTCCAACATCTTCCTGGCGGAAACATCGGCGACCTCCGGCGGGCTCGACAGCCTGCTGGAGCCGCGCGGCCCGATTAAGGAAGCCCAGGACATGGCGGCACGGGCCTTTGGCGCAAAACATACGTTCTTTGCCACCAACGGCACCTCGACCTGCAACAAGATCGTGGTGCAGTCGGTGGTCCGTCCTGGCGACATCGTGCTCGTTGATCGCGACTGCCACAAATCGCACCATTACGGGATGGTGCTGGCGGGTGCCAGCGTGGCCTATATGGACAGCTATCCTCTGCATGAGCATTCGATGTACGGTGCGGTGCCCCTGCGCGAAATCAAGCACACGCTTTTGCGGCTGAAGGCGGCGGGCAAGCTGGATCGGGTCCGGATGGTGCTGCTGACCAACTGCACTTTCGACGGCATCGTCTACAATGTGCGGCGGGTGATGGAGGAATGCCTGGCCATCAAAAAAGATCTGATTTTCCTGTGGGACGAGGCATGGTTTGCCTTTGCCCGCTTTGACCCGACCTATCGTCAGCGTACCGCCATGGGGGTCGCCAACACGCTGCGGGAGACACTGCGCACCCCGGATACAGCGCAGGCCTGGGCCGCACAGCAGGAAATGATGAAGGACGTGGATGAGGAGACATGGCTGAACACCCGGCTAGTGCCGCCGCCTGATGCGCGGGTGCGGGTCTATGCTACCCAGTCCACCCACAAGACCCTGACCTCGCTGCGGCAGGGGTCGATGATCCATGTGAATGATCAGGACTTCAAGGGCGAGGTGGAGCAGGCATTCCACGAAGCCTATATGACCCATACTTCAACCTCGCCGAACTACCAGATTATTGCCTCACTCGATGTCGGGCGGCGGCAGGTGGAGCTGGAGGGGTTCGAATTTGTCCAAAAGCAGATTGAAAGCGCGATGTCGATCCGCCGGGCGGTCTCTGAACACCCGCTGCTGAACAAGTATTTCAAGGTGCTGACTGCGGGCGACATGATCCCGGAGCAGTTCCGTGAAAGCGGGGTGGAGGCCTATTACGATCCAGATCACGGCTGGGTCGACAAGTGGTCGATGTGGAGCCAGGACGAGTTTGTGCTCGACCCGACCCGCGTTACCTTGGCAGTGGGGGGCACTGGCTGGGATGGCGACACCTTCAAAACCAAGATCCTGATGGACAAATACGGGATCCAGATCAACAAGACCTCGCGCAATACCGTGCTGTTTATGACCAATATCGGCACCACCCGGTCTTCGGTCGCCTATCTGATCGAGGTGCTGGTGGAGATCGCCAACGATCTGGACGAGCTTTTGGACGATGCCTCTAAGATGGAGCGTAGGTCCTTTGACAACCGGGTGTCTGCGCTGGTGGAGCATGTGCCGCCGCTGCCGGATTTCAGCCGGTTCCACGATGCTTTCCGGGCTGGCAAGGACACGCCGGAGGGCGATATCCGCACCGCCTTCTTTCTCGCCTACAACGAGGACAATTGCGATTACATCCCGACGGATGACAGCTTGATGAAGCGGCTGGAGGCAGGGGAGGAACTGGTCTCCTCCAGCTTCGTCATTCCTTACCCGCCCGGTTTTCCGATTCTGGTGCCAGGCCAAGTCATCAGTCCAGAGATCCTGTCCTTCATGCGTGCACTTGATGTGAGTGAAATCCACGGGTTCCGCGCCGACCTGGGCCTGCGCGTTTTCACCAAGGAGGCTCTGAAGTCCGTCAAGAAATAGACGACCTCCAAGATACAGAAATCCAACGATAAATTGAATTCACTGGGAGACGATACATGCCGAAGAAAGTTCTGAACAACATTTCGGAGATCCGCCGTTATTTCCATACCAATACGGACCCGGTCTATTTTGTGTCAGCGACCAACTTCAATCTTCTCGGGCTCGACGAGTGGGTAAAGAATTTCAAATACATCTGTTACATGGATTGTTTCGACGGCCGCCACCCGAACGTGCTGGTGCCGTCTGAGCTGCCGCACGACGAATTCCAGTCCATCGAGGACATCAACAATTATCTTCTGCAGCACAAGGAAGTCATTGATTACGTCAAGGCGCGCGGCGGCAAGCCAAAATTCGTCTTTTTGATGTTTGATGAAAAGACCGAAAAACTGGCCAAGGAGCTGGGCGGCGAAGTGTGGTTTCCCAAGGCGAAGCTGCGCACCAAGATGGATAACAAGATCGAGACCGTGCGCGTTGGCAATAAGGCCGGCGTGCCCTCTGTTCCGAATACGCTGTCCAAGGTCGACAGTTATGATCACCTGAAGAAGATCTGCAAGAAGGCGGATCTTGGCAATGATCTGGTGCTGCAAAGCGCATTTGGAGATTCCGGCCATACCACGTTCTTCATCAAGACGGAGGCGGATTTTCGCAAGCATGAGCATGAGATCGTCGGCCAGGGTGAAATCAAGATCATGAAACGGATCGATTGCCGTGGCTCGGCGATCGAGGCCTGCTGCACCTCTGAAGGCACAATTGTTGGCCCGCTAATGACTGAACTTGTCGGTTTTAACGAATTGACGCCCTACCGCGGCGGCTGGTGCGGCAACGAGATATTCTCTACCGCTTTCCCGCCCAAGACCCGCGAAAAGGCGCGCGAGCTGACCTTCAAGTTCGGAGAACAACTCCGCAAGGAAGGTTACCGCGGCTATTTTGAGCTGGATTTCCTGATCGACAAGAAAACCGGTGATATCTGGTTGGGTGAGTTGAACCCGCGGATCACCGGGGCTTCCTCGATGACCAACCACGCAGCTTTTGCTCATGCTGATGCGCCGCTGTTCCTGTTCCACTTGCTGGAGTTCTCAAAGAAACCTTTCAAGCTGGATGTGGCGGAGCTGAACGCCCGCTGGGCTGACCCGGACATGATTGATTCCTGGTCGCAGATGGTGATCAAGCACACCGAGGACACCGTGGATATCGTGACCCACGCGCCGGAATCCGGAATATACAAGATGCTGCCTGACGGAACAGTGATGTTCGACCGCTTCGACTATCACCGGCGTGCAGTCGAAAGCGAGGATGAGGCATTCTTTCTGCGGATCTCCAATGCTGGCGATTACCGCTATGAAGGCGCCGATCTGGGCATTCTCGTCACCCGGGGCCGGTCTATGACCAAGGGCTTCCAGCTGACGGAGAAGTCGAAACGCTGGATAGACGGCATCAAAAACGCTTATTCTGCGCGGCCGCTGCCGTCGGCGCAGGCCTTTGAGGATCCGGCGTTCAAGATTATGTAGGCTGAATGAGACTGACATTCCGCGCCATGCAGGAGACGGAGCCGGGGCAAGTGCTGGCTGGGCTCTTCTCCGAATACCGCACAGCCTACCTGAATTGGTGGGCAAGCGAAGGCCTCTCTGGTCGTCCGACTTATGCGGAATGCCGCCGGGCTCTGCAAACGCATATGCCCGAGATAACGGGGCTCTATGATCAGCTATGCGCGTCCGTTGGCGGTGGTGATCTGGAATCCCGGTTCCTCAGTTTCTATTGCCCGCCGCGATATCTGGCCGGCTGCAGCCAGGCGATTTGGCAGGGCAGAGAACCGCTGCTGGTGCGCAATTATGATTATAACCCTTCGGCCTTTGACGCGGTGTATCTGAAGACCGGATGGAACGCGCGGCAGGTTATGGGGACGTCGGACGGATTGTTCGGCTTGTTGGATGGGATGAACGATGCCGGGCTCAGCGTCTCGCTGACTTTCGGCGGGCGCCGGGCTGTGGGCGAAGGTTTTGGTGTGCCGCTCATCCTCAGGTACTTATTGCAGATATGCTCAACAATTGAGGAGGCTAAGGATGTGCTGCGGCGCGTTCCGTGCCACATGAGCTATAATGTGACAGTACTGGACCGCGACAGGAACTACTTCACCGCGTTTCTTGCGCCCGACCGTCCGACCCTGATCACCCATGCGGCGGTTGCAACCAATCACCAGGAACGCGTTGAATGGACCAGCCATGCACGTCTAACGGCTTCTGTCGAAAGGGAGCGGTTTTTGCTGCACCGGCTCACGCTGCATCCGGAAACGAAGGAGAAATTTGTCGGAACTTTCCTTAAGCCGCCGCTGTATTCCCTGGCTTTCGACAAGGGTTTCGGCACGCTGTACACAGCGGCCTACCACCCTGCAGATCTGTCAGTGGAGCTGCTCTGGCTTGGCCGCACCTGGCGAAAGACATTGGATCTTTTTGAGCCCGGCCAATTGGGAATTGTTTATCCTGACCATCGCACTCAGCAAGTGTTGTAAGGGCGCTTGCTCTTTGTAGAGCGCTGGTGCCAGAATCTGCGAAGGTGCAGGCCCGGTTGAACAGCTCTCATCCAGATGTAAACGTCACGACTTTTTCCGGGACCCGGTCTGCCGTTAGCGGAATCCTTGCGGAGACTCCAGGATCGGGACGAAATGTCTGTTTGCGGTCCTGAACGGGCGTGACGCCATAGAACTTGCGGTAATGCAGCGTCAGGGTAGAAGAACTGGCATAGCCTACAGAATGAGCGATGTCCGAGATGCTGTCCCACGAAAAGCGCACCATCTGCCGGGCGGTTTTGAGGCGCTGGCGGCGGTAGTATTCGCCAGGGCTAAGACCTGTGGCGGTGCGGAAACTGCGCTCCAACTGGCGCGGGGAAATTCCGGTCCGGCGGGCGACCTCGCGGATGCCGACAGGGGATTCGACATTCTCTGAAAAGATGGACATGGCCTGCTTGACCGCTGGCGGCATTTGGTCGACCGTGCGGGCACTTTGCAGAACAGGGACTTTTTGCCGGGCGCTGCCGCTGCGCAGCACGGGATGCTGAAACATGCAGGCGACCTCATTCATTGCAGCCTCGCCAAGTGCATTACCGATCAGCTCCAATGCCAGGTCAAACATCGCCGCGGCTCCGGAAATTGTATGAACCGGCCCATCGCGCACGGCGAGCCGGTCAATGGCGGTGCACTCCGGAAAAGCGGTTTCAAAGGCGCTGAGGTAGCTCCAATGGACGGCACAGCGCCGCCCTGACAGGACACCGCTGCGGGCTAGCGGGAAAACACCGCCGGCAGCCGCGCCCAGAAGGATACCGTGGCGGGCCAGGTAACGCAGCCGGCCATTTCCGGGGACCGGGTCACCAAATTCGGCTTCCGGCCCGGAAAGAAGGAACAGACAGTCGACTGCGTCTGCTTCCGCAAGGCTGCAGTCTGCCTCAAAAGGCACACCTGCGGACGCTGTTGCCCGTGCGCCGGTCTCGGTCACGAGCGACCAGCGGAAAACCTGCTGCCCAGCCAGCTCATTTGCGGTGTGCAGTGTGTCGACGGCGGCGGTCAGGCAAGCCATCGGAAAGCCGGGAAACAGCAAGAAGCCGATGTGGCGGATCGGGGCGGGGCCGAAGTCGCTGGAATGCAGTGTCATGGTTTTACTCCAGCCCCAGCGCTTCTTTCTTGGATCGCGCCCAGGTGGTCACCAGGTGGTCCACCATCAGCCCCATGAAGGCGACGGCAAGACCCAGCACCAGCCCTTTGCCTACATCAGTGGAGGACAGCGCCCGCTGCATCTCCTGGCCGAGGTCCTGGGTGCCGATGAAGGCCGCGATGATCACCATGAACAGCGAGAACATCACCGACTGGTTGACCCCGACCATGATGGTCGGCAGGGCCATCGGCAGCCGCACCTTCCACAGGGTCTGCATCCTTGTGGCGCCGGACATATCGGCAGCCTCGATCAGGGTCTCCGGCACCTGGCGCAGCCCTTCGATGGTGTAGCGCACCAGCGGTACCGCAGCGAACAGTACAACCGCGCCGACCACGGCAACGTCGTTGACGCCAAACAGCATCACGACCGGGATCAAGTAGATGAAGCTAGGGAAGGTCTGGAGCGTGTCGCAGATCAGCAGCGCAAGGCCGGCGCGCTTTTCGTTGAAGGAACCCCAGATCCCTAGCGGGAAGCCAATTACTGCGGCGATCGAGACCGCCACCACAACGGTGTATACGGTGATCATGGCGCGGTCCCACCAGCCGGACATTGCGATGAGGCCAAAGAAGCCCAGGCATACCAACGCCGAGCGCAGGCCGCCAATGGCCCAGCCAGCCGCTGCCAGTAGCGCCAGGACGGCAGCATAAGGCATCCACAGGAAGGCATCGCGGATCGGAATCAGCACCCAGGTGATCAGGAACCAGCGCAGCCATTGCGTGACCGGGTCGATCAATACAATGAACCAGTCCGCAACCGCATCAATCGGTTTAGAGATGGTGAAAGCATCGCGGCGGCCGATCTGGTCCATCAGCGGGATGAACTGCGCCAGTAGCAGGCAAGCCAGTGACAGGCCAAGGCCCAGCAGAAGGAACTTGTTGCGCACTGCGAAGGACGTGCCCTTTTCGAAATGCTCGGGCTGTTTAGTGGCCCAGGCCTTGGTACAGCGGTCCAGCATGACCGCTAGCAGTACGATGGTGATGCCGATCTCGACCGAGCGGCCAATTTTCAGCGCTTGCAGAAGCTGCAGCAGTTTCTGGCCGAGGCCCGGCATGCCGATGAAGCTGGCTAGAACCACCATTGCCAAGCATTGCATGATCACTTGGTTCACACCGACCAGAATCTCAGTTCGGGCTGTTGGGATACGCACATACCGCAGCAGCTGCCAGCGGGTGGAGCCGCACATGTGGCCGCTTTCGATCACTTCATGCGGGACCTTGCGCAGGCCCAAGAGCGACATGCGGATCATCGGTGGCACCGAGAAGATGATGGTGACGATAGCACCAGCCTTGGGACCGACGCCGATAAAGACGACGACAGGGATCATATAGGCGAAATGCGGCAGGCTCTGCGCAATGTTAAGGACCGGGTTCAGGATCCTTTCAAAGGTTTTGGAACGCCAGGCGAGAACACCCATCACAAGTCCGAACAGGATCGAGAAGGGCGCGGCAACGACGATTACCGAAAGGGTCTCCATCGCCCATTTCCATTGGCCCATGACGGCAATCCATACAAAAGTGCCGCCGGTCAGGAGCGACAGTCGCCAGCCCTGCAGGGCATAGCCTATGACAAAGCCGATACTGGCGATCACGGTCCATGGAATGGGGCCGATCTGGGGCCAGCGGTTCTTGCCGTATAGCAAGTTGGCGGTGACATCGAGAAGCCATTCGACGCCATCGGCAAAAGCGCGGGTCAAGTAGAGAAGGCCGAGATCGTCGCGGACAAACACGAAGAACGCATTGATCCAGTCAGCGAAGGGAAGGATCAGCCACTCCGGCGGCCGAACCAGCCCGGCAGGAAGAACAGAGTTGCCCAAAGCCAGAACGCAAGCCGCGGCGAAGATTACCCAGCCGGTCTTGGCTCGTGTCCAGTTTTGAGATCTTCCAGAAAATGTCATGGTCTGGTCGGTCATGACGCCTCTCCCAGAAGCACGTCGAGCGCCTCCTGTCGGCTCATGGCGCCAATCAGGCTGCCAGCGGTGTTGGCCACAGGCAGGAAGTCGCGGCTGTCATTAACCAGCAGCCGGGCGAGTTCGGCAATGGTCTGCTTGTCGCCGACAGGAGCGCCTGTCAGGCTGTGGCCGTTGACCTCACGCGCCAGCACGCCGGCGTGGACGACGCGGGATTTTTCGATTTCCTCAGTGAATTTGGCGACATATTCGGTGGCCGGGTTCAGCACGATCTGGTCCGGGGTGTCGCATTGCTCGACCACGCCGTCCTTCATGATGGCGATGCGGTCGGCGAGGCGCAGCGCTTCGTCGAAATCGTGCGTGATGAAGACAATGGTTTTACCCAGCATCTCCTGCAGGCGCAAAAATTCGTCCTGCATCTCGCGGCGGATCAGCGGGTCAAGCGCCGAAAACGGCTCATCCAGAAACCAGATATCAGGCTCGATTGCCAGGCTGCGTGCAATTCCGACCCGCTGCTGCTGGCCGCCGGAAAGCTCGCGCGGGAAATAGTCCTCACGTCCGGAAAGACCGACCAGCTCAATCACCTCCAGCGCCCTGGCACGGCGGTCGTGGCGGTCCTGTCCGCGCATTTCCAGCGGGAAGGCGACATTGTCCAGAACTGTGCGGTGCGGCAGCAGGCCAAAGCTCTGAAAGACCATGCCCATCTTGTTGCGGCGCAGATCTATCAGGTCTTTCTCGGACATATCGCCGATGTTCTGGCCTTCGACCCGGACCTCACCGCCGGTAATGTCGATCAGCCGAGAAAGACAGCGCACGAAAGTAGACTTGCCAGAGCCGGACAGGCCCATGATCACAAGCATTTCCCCCTTGGCGATGTCCAGCGACACATCCCGAACGGCGGCGATATAACCCGCCTGACGGATCTCATCAAATCCCGGATTGCCTGTCAGAGACTTCAGATACTGTTCCGGATTGGCGCCAAACAGCTTCCAGACGTTTTTGCAGGAAATGACAGGGGTGGCGGCGGTCATGGCTTAACTTTCTATAGCAAGGAAGCCGGGGCAGCAGACCGCCCCGGCTGATTGACGTTCGTGCTGGAAATCAGGAGCCGGTCCAGGGTTTCCAGAGGTCCTCATTGGCCTCCAGCCATTCGGCGGCAGCGTCCTCCGGCTCCATCTCATCGATGTCGACCAACTTGGCCATTTCGGCGATTTGCGGATTGGTAAAGCTGATCTGAGTCAGCGTTTCATAGGCTGCCGGCCATTTCTCCTTCATGCCGTCCCATGCGGCCTTTTTGAGGTAGCCGTTCGCCGGATTGCCGCAGTCGTAGGTGGCATCCGGGTTCGGCCCGACCGCAGGATCCTTGTCGCACCCCTTTTCCCAGGCCGGAAATTCAACAAATTCGCCCGGCCAGACGGCCTCGGCAAAGTTCGGTGTCCAGTTGAAGATCACCACCGGCTTCTTGGTTTTTTCTGCTGCAGCCACTTCCGCCCACAGAGCCGAAGCAGACCCTGCGTTCACCACGGTAAAGTTCATGTTCAGTGCTTCAACGCGCTCAGCATCATGCTTGAGCCAGTCGACTGGTCCGCCCAGGAAGCGGCCCTTGTCGCCGGTTTCAGGGGTTGCAAAGGCAGCGGCACAATCATTCAACGCTTCCCAGCTCGGCAAGCCGGGGCAGGCTTCCTTTGTCCAGGCCGGATACCACCAGTCTTCGCGGGTCACGGCGTTGTGGTCGCCGGCATCATGCAGGCCGCCCTTGGCCAGTGCCTCATTAAAGGACTTGCCAAAGGCGCCTTCCCAAACTTCCAGCTCGAGCGTGACGTCGCCCAAGCGGACCGATTCATAAACGGCCTGGCTATCGGTGGAAACGTATTCGACGCTGTTTCCCATGGATTCGAAAATCTGCCCGACAACGTGGCTCATGACGATCTGGCTGGACCAGTTATGAATCGGAATGATGATGGGGTCAGAGGAATCTTCTGCCATTGCCATCGGAGCTGTCATAGCCATTGCCGCGGCGCCGGCCATTAGGTGTTTCCGGACTTTCATATGTGTCTCCCTGTTGTCGCGGCCCGGGTCCTGATTGCCTGAGCCTTCTTGCTGCGTGAAAGCCATGCTTTCGGAGACGGAGGCTAGGCAGCAGATGTGAACAGGTCAGCCCGGGCAGATGAACAGGCTGGTCAGGTTTGTTAAAATTTGTTAACTGAAGGGAAAGTCGGGGGTGCTGGGTCTGTATGGCGCATATTCTGATCATTGAAGACGAACCGGTCACCCGGAGCACTCTTGCCAGCTATCTGGATGCGCAAGGCTATACCGTTTCGCAGGCCGAAACCGCCGAAGAGGCGGAACGGGTTCTGCAGACAAGCGATGTCGATCTGCTCCTGGTCGACATCAACCTGCCCGGCAAGGACGGGTTGCAGATCACCCGGGAACAAAGAGCTAAATCCGATATGGGAATCATTCTAGTGACTGGCCGGGATGATGAGGTCGACAGGATTGTCGGGCTGGAGCTTGGCGCGGATGACTATGTCTGCAAGCCATTCAACCGGCGCGAACTTCTGGCTAGGCTGAAGAACCTTTTGCGCCGCACACAAGAAGTGCGGCGCCTCGCGCGCCGGGTCTATTCGTTTGGCAATTTCCGGTTCGACGTTGCTGCACGGCATCTGCAAACCCTTGAAGGCGCCAGCATTCCGCTGACCCGGGCTGAGTTTGAAGTGCTGGATATGCTGATTAGCCGGGCGGGTGAGGTCGCGACGCGTGACGCGTTGATGAGCCGGGTCACTCACCGGCAATACGGGGCAAACCCGCGGACTGTCGATGTGCTGATCCGGCGCCTGCGCAGCAAGCTGGAAGAAGAACCTGCAAATCCCCGGATCATCACCACCGTGCACGGTGAAGGCTACGTGTTCACGGCTCCCTTGGATTGATTGCCATAGTCGCGCAGCACTCTGGACAGAGCCTCCAAAACTTGCGGCGCTAGTGTGCTCAACTCGCGCATATGCTCAGCGGCTGCGGCCCGGCTGCCGTTGGCGGCTGCTTCCTCCAGTTTTGCCAGTAGACTGGCCAAGTCCTGCTGCCCGAAACTGCTGGCGGCGCCCTTCGCTCGATGGGCTTCCTGCGCCAGCCGTGCGAGGTCGTGCGCTGATTGGCTAGCGCCCATCTTCTCAACGCTTTTAGGAAGTTCCTGCTGGAACAGCGCGGCAATTTCAATGGCCCGCTCCTCGCCCAGATCCTGAATATTCTCCTGCATCTGCCGCAGCAGGCTGGATCTCCTGTCCTGCCCGGGAGAGGCTTGGCGGGCTGACAAGTAAACCGCGCCTTCGTGGCCCTGTGTGACACCTTGCAGAGCCTTGGCAAGGCGTTCCGGTGAGACAGGCTTGGCCACGAAACCATTCATTCCGGCTTGCAAATGGGTTTCTATCTGCTCTTCCTGAACATGCGCGGAGATGCCGATGACCGGCAGTTTTGACAGCCACGGGTCTGTCATCGCGCGCAAGCGGCGGGTAGCCTCAGTGCCGCTGATCCCAGGCAGGTTCACATCCATCAGTACCAAGTCGAACCGGGCCTCCGGAAGGAGGGCCAGCGCCTCCTCTGCGCTTGCTACGCATTGGCAGCTGTGGCCCATGCGTTCCAGATAGCCCTGTGCAACCATTTGATTGATCTCATTGTCTTCCACCACGAGAACCGACAGCGGGGCTTCAGACAGTTTGACCGGAGCCGGCGGGTCTTCCGGTTTCAAACCTGCAGGATCGCCGGGTGCAAGCTCTACCGCCAGGGTGAACACAGAGCCGACGTCCTTGGTGCTTTCCAGGGACAAGCGGGCATCGATCGCTTGGGCAAAATGCCTGCTGATCGCCAGACCCAGCCCTGTACCGCCGAACTTGCGGGCGGTTTCTGTGTCTTCTTGCTCGAAAGCTTCGAAAATCCGCGCCTTGGCCTCTTGTGAGATCCCCTTGCCGGTATCGCTGACCTCGAATGCAATCCGGTGCTGCCCGGCAGTGCCGCCATTATTGCGAACCCGCAGGATGACTTCGCCTTTTTCGGTGAATTTAAGCGCGTTCGATAGCAGATTGAAAAGGATCTGCCTCAGCTTGGCTGCGTCTCCCTCAACCACGCCGGGGAGGTCTGGTGGCGCATCCAGCCAGAGTTGAACCCCTTTGCTGTCGGCACTGGGACGCAGCAGGACAATGATGTCGTCAACAAGAGCGCGCAGTGAGAACGTGACGTCTTCCCTTACCAGAGCACCGTTTTCGATTTTGGAGTAGTCTAGGATATCGTTCAGGATTTTCAGCAGATTCTGGCCTGACACCAGCGCCGCGCGCAGGCGTTCCATTTGCCTAGGCGGCAGGCCTTCGTCAGAGAGGCTGCGCAGCATGCCCAGCACGCCGTTCATCGGGGTGCGGATTTCGTGGCTCATCATTGCCAGGAATTCAGATTTCGCCTGATCGGCAGCTTCGGCCTTCTGACGGGCGTCGTCGTGCGCCTCCACTTCTTCCCGCAGCAGTTCCGTTTGTTCGTCGACAAGAGATTGCAAGTTGTTGCGATGTTCCCTGAGTTCCTGTTCGTTGCGGTCACGGACCTTTTCCAGCTCCTGTTTGTCGAGAGCTTGCTGGCGGAAAACTTCTACGGCCGCTTCCATACGGGCAATTTCATCTTGCCCGCGGGGTTGGACCGGGTGATCCAGCTCGCCGCGCATAAGCGCGGCCATGGTGGCTGCCAGCTGGTTGAGGCGGCGGGTGATGCTGCCGCGCACATAAAACCAAAGGACAGCCAGCGACAGCATGAAACCGGTGACAGCAGCAAACCCGTTGCGCAACTGTGCACGCTGAATGTCAGCTGCGGCGGCATGCCCCGAGCTGATCGCCCGCGCCTGTGCTTGATCGGCGACGGCAGAAGCTTCATCGCCGAGCCGCAGCGCTGTGTTTTGCAGTTCAAGCTTCAGTGTGTTTATCCGGGATTCGGTGGTCAGGATGCGGGTGCGCAGGCCGAACAGGCCGGCGTTGTCTTCCGTCACGGTTTGCAGTTGCGCGGCATAGCCTTCCGCCTGCTGGCGGCGGCCCGGATCGCGAATTGCCGTGATCCGGCGGGAAACAATGTCCAGGCGTCTGGTCAGTGCGCTCTCGATCTCCCGCAGTTCGGTCTCGTTGCCTGCCTCCTCGATCCGGTTGATCAGCAACCCGATCTCTGCTGTTTGCGACCTCAGTTCGAACATCAGGCCAAGCTGAAAAAGGTCAACCTCGATCAGTTTGTCCAGTAAATCGGTGCGCGCCTGCTCTTCCACTGGAGAACTGCTAGGTCCGTACAGGCTCGATATGACGGCTGATGTTCCCATCTCGGCATTGGCAACCAGAGTGTCGGCCATGCTCAGCAGGTTGTTGGCGGCGGTCAGGTTGCGGCTGGTCAGCTGTTTGAGCCTGCTGTGCAAAGCGATTCGGGTTTCCACCAGTTCATCAAGCAGAGCAAGCACCTGCGCTGCATCTGTCACCGTGTCCCGCAGACGGCTGGAGCCGCCAATACCGGAGTGTTCCAGCGCGTCCAGGCGGCCGGTCAGCGCTTCAACTTGACCAGACAGAAACTGGGCCCGGTTCATGCGTTCTGCCTGGGTTGTTACCGCGGCCAGCTCTGGGGCAATTGCAATGATCCGGGTGCTTTCCTCTGCCATGCCGCGAACCTCGGCAATGGCAGGAATTGTCTGGCTAATCACTTCTGCTTGGCGGCGTGCAAGCACACGCAATTCGACCAGTCCCAGAATGCCGGCAAGGGTCGGCAATCCCGCGATGACGATAAATGCGAGACTTAGTTTTCCGCCAAGGCCGAGCTTTCCTAACATTCAGGAACTTTCGCCTGCATTTGCTGATTTCGCAAATTTGAATTTCCCTTTCTGGCCGTGCTGCCTATCCTCCATCCCCGGAGAAGGAGATCTGATGCGCTCTGTGTGGCTATTGCTTATTATGTGTTTCAGCACAGCGGCGGCTGCAAACAACTGGCGGCTGCAGGTGCCGCGGACTGCGTTTGACTACGGCAGCGGCCTGGAGGCGGTGGACTATGCACCGCTCGAACAGGCGGCGCAGGACTGGCGCCTATGCATTGCCTATCCGCACTTGAAAGATGCCTATTGGCTAAGTGTTAACTACGGGATGGTGGCAGAAGCAACCCGGCTGGGGGTGTCTTTCAAGCTGGTCGAAGCAGGCGGTTACCCCAACCTGAGGCGGCAAATGGAGCAAGTAGAGGCTTGTGTTGCCAACGGTGCCGATGCGCTGATCCTTGGCACGGTATCTTTCGAAGGCCTTACCAGTACAGTAGAGAGGATTTCGGCTTCTGTTCCGGTGATTGCCGCTGTGAATGATATTGCCGATGCCGGGATCACGGCGAAGGTCGGGGTGTCTTGGACGGAAATGGGCGCCGAGGCTGGCAGGCTCATTGCGGCGCACCATCCTAAGGGGGGACCTGAAGTCAAGGTTGCCTGGTTTCCAGGGCCGGTGAAGGCGGGTTGGGTGGCTTTTGTCGAGGAGGGGTTTCGCGCCGCTCTTGCTGGCAGCTCAGCCAGGATCGCGGTTACAAAGTATGGCGATACCGGACGCGAAATCCAGGTTCGCTTGGTCGAGGAGGCGATCGATGCTGTTCCGGACCTAGACTACATTGCCGGTTCCGCGCCTGCTGCAGAAGCCGCAGTGTCGGTGCTGCGCGCTCGCGGCATGCAGGGGCAGGTTCAGGTTGTTTCAGACTACATGACCCATGCGGTCTACCGCGGGGTTCTTCGTGACCGCATCGTTGCTGCGCCAACGGATTTTCCTGTGCTTCAAGGACGGCTTGCGGTCGAAATGGCGGTGCGTGCTATCGAAGGCAGTTTGCGTTTCAAACACGCCGGGCCCGCCATTAGGATTTTCGACCGCAGTACTGCGTCAGAGGACTTGCTGGACCAGACGTTGGCCCCCGCAAGTTTCGTGCCTGTTTTCGATTTTCAGCCGCATCGTTAGGGGCAGGGGCCTCAGGGTTTTTCACACATGACTGCCCTGTTGTTGACCGCCAGCCTGCGGCGGGCCATCCTTTGCCTATAGCTGCCAGCCGCCGTTTTAGACAGCGGCAGGCTTTTCGCGGCTGTCAGGACAGCGAGGCCAGCCAAATGCCCAAGGCGCAGCAAAAAGGCTATCTGCACGACACCCATCGGCTGTGTGATCCTGCGCAGACATTGGAAAAGGTGCGTCCGCATCTGGCGGACATGGGGATTACCCGGATTGCCAATCTGACGGGGCTGGACAGGGTGGGATTGCCGACAGTCATGGTCACGCGGCCGAACTCCCGGTCAGTTGCTGTTTCGCTGGGCAAGGGGCTGACACTGGAGGCGGCGAAGGCCTCCGGCGTCATGGAGGCTATTGAGGCCTGGCATGCAGAACGGATTACCCTGCCGCTGCGGTCCGCCAGCTTTCATGACTTGCAGAAGGAGGCTCTGGTTGCGGATGTGGAACGGCTGCCGCGCGTAACAGGCGCGGGCTTTGACCCGCAAATGCGGATGTTGTGGATAGAAGGATCCGACCTGGCAACCGGAACCCGGTATTGGCTGCCCTATGAAATGGTGGATACTGATTATACTGCGCCTCCAACCGGCGGGCAGGGGGCGTTTCCGCGGACCACAAACGGGCTGGCGTCGGGCAACAGCCATGCGGAAGCTTCCTGCCATGCGATTTGCGAACTGGTTGAACGGGATGCGATCACCCTGTGGCACCAGGCAGCACCGGGTCCGCGTATTGATCCGGCCACGATAGATGACGCACGCTGCCAAGAGGCGCTGGACCGGTTTGCCTCGGCAGGGCTGGACGCAGGTATATGGGACATCACTTCTGACATCGGGATCCCGGCGTTTCACTGCATGATTTGCGAGGCAGGCGGCCGCGCAGGCCATATCGGCATTGGCAGCGGCTGTCATCCGGACCGGGCCATTGCTGCGCTGAGAGCGCTGACGGAAGCAGCCCAGACCCGGCTGACGTATATTTCCGGAGCGCGCGACGATCTCGATCCGGAGGAATTCAAGCCTGCGGCTGCCATTGAGCGCGCTCAGTACGTTCACCGTCTGCTTTTGCAGTGCCAGGCCGCTGCCCGGTTTCAGGATTGCCCGGTTTTTTACTCTCTATCTTTCGAAGAGGATCAGTGCTGGCTGCTGAACAAACTGCAAACGGCAGGAATGAGGCAGGTGCTGACCGTAGACCTGTCACGTTCCGGGATGGGAGTGCACGTGGTGCGTGCTGTGATCCCAGGGCTGGAAGCGCCGCACGATGATCCTGATTTCGTCGCAGGCGCGCGGGCACTGCGGGCAGCGGAGGTAGGCCAGTGACTGCTGTGGTGTTCGCCGGACCGACCATAGGGGAGGAGGAGGTGCAAGCTCTGTTGCCCGGTGCCATCGTTTTGCCTCCTGCCGGACAGGGAGATATCTACAAAGCAGCGCGTCAGAGTGCCGAAGCGATCGGACTGATCGACGGCTATTTTGAAGGGGTTCCCTCAGTCTGGCACAAGGAGATCCTGTGGGCGATGGAGCAGGGCATTGCCGTGTTCGGCAGCGCCAGCATGGGGGCCTTGCGGGCGGCAGAGCTGTCGCCATTTGGTATGATTGGCGTTGGCAGGATCTATCAGGACTATGCTTCGGGAGCGATCAATGACGATGACGAAGTTGCCGTCCTTCACAGTCCTGCTAAGCTGGGTTATGCGCCGCTGAGCGAACCAATGGTCTCGATCCGGGCGACAGTGGAGCACGCGGAGGTTAGCTCGGTTCTGGACACGGAACAGGCGGCAGCAGTCTTGCAGGCTGCCAAAACGCGTTTTTATCAGCAGCGGACTTGGAAGCAGATCCTGACGGATATTCCACCGTCGGACTGGCGGGACCGTTTCGCGTCCTGGCTGAAGACGGGCGCGGTGGATGCAAAACGCAATGACGCGCAAGAGATGCTTGCGCGAATGGCAGAGTTTCTTAAATCAGGGCAGCCGGCGGCAGGCCAAATGCGTGAACAGATGGAGCGAACCCTTGCTTGGCAAGAACTGGTTCGCCGGACGGAGGTTCAGGTATCAATTCTGAAGGACGCGGACCGCAGGGTGCTGGACGAATTGCGGTTGCAGCCGGAGCGTTACGCAGCGTTCCGGAACCAGGCAGCACTGCGCTTCCTGGCGTTGCAAGAGGCGCTCCGGTCTGGAAATCAGCCGGGACGGGAAGCTTTACTGGCGCAGCTGAACCGCCATAGACAAAAGCACAGCCTTTACCGCAGCAGGGACCTGCAAACGTGGCTTCAGGCGAACGGGCTGACAGCTGCAGAATACGAGGCGGAATTGGGCTGGGCGGCCCAAACCGCTTCTGCGACTGTCGCGGTGCAGCGTGGTTTGGAACCCAGCTTGCTTTCAGAGCTTCGATTGGCAGGCGCCTACGCCGAATTGAAGTTGCAGGCAGATGCAAAGGATAAGCAGTTCGCGGAGCCGTTGCAGCCGGATGCTCCCATGCAGCGTGCAGAACGGTTGCAGGCCGCGGCCTGGTATTTCGAAAGCTGTCTCCAGCAGGATGTCCCGGAGGATTTGGAGGCGTACGCGGCGGGCATAGGAATGGGGGTGGAAGAATTCTTTGAGCTGATCCGGCGTGAATTCATGTATCATAACCGGGGCAAAAGATGGGCTGTGCCAGACCGCAGTGACGAGGCGGCCCAGGACCAGTGAAACCTCCGCAGGATGGGAGGCGCAATGGACGACACCTTTGAGGCGGCGCAGGAGGCGCCGGGAACACGGTTCCTGCTGTTTCCGCAATCGCCGTTCCGAACGGACAACCCGGTGCTGGAGCTTGTCGAGATTTCCGCGCCGCCTGGCACCATCGGCCCTGGACCGTCAGGGCCCAGGATGTACACGGTCAGCGCGCTGGGCAAGACAATTCCTTACGGCGCTATTGTGCAGGGGCCTGAAGGGCCGGGCATGTACCTGCCGCCGTGGCATGGGGATTTGCACGCGCCGCCGCTACCGGATGAGGACGGGCATTTCCTGCACATTCCGCCGTCGGATCCTGGGTTCGAGGCGGCGCATCTGTTTGCTGCGGCGCATTTCACCTTGGATGTATGGGAGGAGTACTTCGGTCATGAGATTCCCTGGCACTTTGCCCGTGACTACGACCGGCTGGAACTGTCGCTGCTGCCGCGCCTGGATAATGCCCACATCGGTTGGGGGTTTCTGGAAACCGGCGGCACCAGGGAACACGGCGGCGAGTACCGCGCTTACAGCCTGAATTTTGACGTGGTTGCCCATGAGATCGGCCACGCCATTATTTATAGCATCACCGGGATGCCAGTCTCTGAAGATGTTCCCGGTGAATATTACGGATTTCATGAATCCGCGGCGGATATGGTTGCGCTGATTGCTTCCCTGCATTTCGGATCAGTGGTCGAAGACCTGTTAGAGAACACCAAGGGCAATCTGTACACATTCAACCAGCTGAACCGGTTTGCAGAGCTTGCTGGGAATGCGCAAATCCGGATGGCAGCGAATACCCGTTTGCTCGACGATTTCGTTTGCGGATGGAGCAGTGAGCACGCGCTGTCAGAACCCCTGACCGGAGCAATGTTCGATATCCTGGTGGATATCTTCCATGAACGGCTTCTGGTGCATGGCTTGATCACCCCGGAAATGGAGGACCTCTCCGACCAGCTTGAGAACAGCCCCCATTATGGAGAAGTCATGCAGGCGCTGTTTGATGCCCGCTATGCCGATGATCCTGAGGGGTTCCGTGTTGCGTTGCTGGAGGTCCGGGACATTCTGGGCTCCTATCTGGCAGCGGCATGGAGCATGCTGGATGCGGAGACCCTGACCTATGCAGCGGTGGAGCAGGCGCTTTTGCTGGTTGACAGAAACTCAACCGGCGGCGCGTTCCATTCGATCATCGAGGGCAATTTCCGCATGCGGGGGATCGGTTTGGTTCATGCCGGGCCGCGCCTGGAGGAGCCAGGCGAAGACAGCCATGCGCATTCCGTGCGGACGCAGGTGCCGGATTAACCTGGTCCCGAACCTCGGGAGCGGCTCCGGAGTGGGTCAAAACATATTTATTTCAAGAGGTTGGCTTGATTCAGTGTTCGAGAGTTGAGCGGCAATATGCCGGAGTTTCTCAAGCCGATGGATGCCGGGAAGGCTCGTCCTGGAGTGGATTCCGAAGTCTCTTGGCTGATCGCTTGCCGATGAGAGGCCCAATCTCAGCGGTAGACCTCCGCCAATCGCAATGACTTGTTCTGGAGTGAAGCGCCCATTCATCGAAACGCATCTGATTTGCCGGCGTTCTATTTAGTCACCAGTCAGCACAGTTCGCCCGGTTTGCGCCATAGCTACACTCAGCTCGTCACTCAGGGCATCCCATAGCTGCTCCAACCCAGACTCTCCAGAAGCCGCGATCGCAAACTGAAGAATTCGTCCAGCAAATACGAAGTCTGCCCCTAGTGAAAGAGCTTTGAGAATATCCTCGCCTGACCGGATGCCGCTGTCATAGAAAACAGGGAAGTCCGGCCCAAGAGCAGAGCGGATTTGCGTAAGCATTTCGATAGGAGCAGGTGCTGCCTCAAGCTGCCGTGCACCATGGCTTGAGACTTGAATGGCATCGACGCCCGCGGACACCAGCGCGCGGGCGTCTTCAACGTCCAGCACGCCCTTTATCACCAGTTTGCCGGGCCAGAGGTCGCGCAGCCGTGCCAGCGTGTCCCAGGTGGCGCGCGCCCGGCTTTCGGTGCGGTCGAAGTCATAGCCTTCCATCAGGAAATTCGCCATCACCGGCTTGCCCTTCAGCAGCGCCGTCAGCGACCAGCGCGGGTGCAGGGCAAAATCGAGGAACTGCCGCGGGCCGATGCGGAACGGCATTTTGAAGCCATGGCGCAACTCGCGCGGGCGGCGGCCCACTTCGGGCACATCCACCGTCAGCACCAGCGTCTGGTACCCGGCTGCGCGGGCGCGCTCCGCCAGTTTGAAGGTGCCGCTGCCGTCACCGCTGAAATAGAGCTGGAACCAGGCGTAGCCCTCTGCCGTTTCCAAGATGGTTTCCAAAGGTGTCGAGGCAACGGTGGAAACGCCATGCGGTACCCGGTAGCGCGCCGCCAGCCGGGCCAGCATCAGGTCGGCGCCGGGGGCTGCGAGGTTGCACATGCCCATCGGGGCAATCCCGAAAGGCCGGTCTGCCTCGGCACCGAAGATGCGTGTAGCGAGCGAGCGCTGGCTGACATCGCGCAGGATGCGGGGGCGCAGGGTGATGGCGTCCAGGGCAGCGCGGTTGCGCGCTGCCCCGGTTTCCTGCCCGGCGGCCCCGTCGATATAGTCAAACACCATCCAGGGCAGCCGCCGCCGGGCCAGACGGCGGGCATCCTCGGCCGAATGGATGGCGCCTGCGTCCATCAGCCGGCCACAGCCTTCATGAAGCGGTCGCGGATCACCACCGGGTCCATGGTGATCACCGGCATCCTGGCGTTGCCGCTGTCGCATTTTACGACCAGCACCGTGGCCTCGCCGCTGGCCAGCGCCTCCTCCAGCGCCGGGCCGGTGTCCTTGTCCTGCACTTCCACCACCTGGGCGCAGCCGGCGGCGCGGGCCATGCCCGCCAGATCGGTGCGCTGGCTGGTATAGGTCGGCTGATCACCGGTGGAGCCATAAGATCCGTTGTCGATGATCATCAGGATGTAGTTCCCGGGCGCGTTGTTGCCGATGGTGGGCAGGGTGCCGAGGTTGGTGAGGATCGAGCCGTCACCATCGATCACGATCACCGGTTTCGGCTGCGCCAGCGCCAGCCCCAGCCCGATGGAGGACGCCAGCCCCATGGTGCCCAGCATGTAGAAATTGCTGGGCTGGTCGTCGATGGCGTGCAGTTCTTGCGACGGAATGCCGATGTTGCAGACCACCAGTTCGTTGCGCAGGATCGGCGCGATCTCTTTCAGGATTTCGGAACGGATCATTGGTCGCCGTAGCCTCCCCAGAAATTGGCGTCGGTCAGGATGGCAACGGGCTTGTTGCACATGAAGGTGTATTTCAGGATGTTGTCCAGCTCCTCGACATCTTTCTGCCAGTGGAAGTGGTATGTCGGGATGTTGAGCTGGGCCAGCAACGCCTTGGTATGCACGGCCATTTCCACCTGGCAAGCCACCGGCTCGCGCAGCTCGCCGCGGTAGGAGATCAGCATCGGCAACGGCATCCGGTAGTATTGGATCAGCGTCGCCAGCGTGTTGATGGTGACCCCGATGGCGGTATTCTGCATGATGATCGCCGGGCGCTTGCCGCCCATCCAGGCGCCGGCGCAGAGCCCCATGCCCTCGTCCTCCTTGTTGGAGGGGATGTGGAAGATATCGTCCCGCTGGTCGATCTCATCGATCACCCCGGCCAGCTGCTTGCAGGGCACGGTCGTGACGAAGGAGACGCCGTTGGCGGCCAGATCGTCAGCGATCCTCTTGTCTATGTTCATGGTCGGTAGCCTTTGCTTCGGGTGTCGTGTTTCGGAGTCAGGAGGTGCGGCAGACATGCACCGCGCAAGGAGCGTGGCGGACAACGCGGGCGGCTGTAGAGCCGAGGAAAAAGTCGCTAAGCCCCGGTTTGTGGGAGCCGACGACGATGCAGTCCACGCCGTGCTGCTCCGCGTAATCGATGATGGCGCGGTAAGAGCGGCCCTTGACGATTTCCGCTGTCACATTGTCCAGGCCTGCGGTCTTTGCCGCGAGCAGCTGGCGGGCCTTGTCGAAGCCTTCTCGCACGGTGTCTTCGTCCAGGTAGGCGGTGACCGAACTGTGCACCGCCTCATAAACATGCAGCGCGGTGATCTGCCCTCCCGGATTGCACAGGGTGGCGGCGGCCTTCAGCGTGGTCTCAGATACGCCGTGATCCAGGGCCATGGGAACCAGGATTTTGTCATACATGGTTGCTCTCCGTTTACTCCGTGCGCGGGCTCATGCCCAGGGGTCGAGGATGATCTTGGGTGCCGCCACCGCGCCGGACCGCAGGTCGCGGAAAGCCGCCGCGCCGTCTGACAGCGGCCGCAGCTCGGGCCAGTCGAGCGGGCCGAGGCGCCCGTCAAAGATTGCCTGTGCCGTGTCGCGGAAATCCTGCGCGGTATAGGTGTAGGTGCCGATGAAGGTGATCTCCTGCAGCGTCATGCGGCGGATATTCATGCCGCCGGTGTCTTCACCCAGTCCGACATGGGCAATCACTCCGCCCGGTGCGGCAATTGCAGAGGCTGCGGCCCGTGTAGCGGCATAGCCCACGGCGTCCACCACCAGCGGCACCATACCCTGGAACTCTGCCACCGCCTTTTGACCGCAGCGGTCCGTCAGGAAGGCCCGGCGCGCTTCGTTGGGCTCCTGGATGGTCACCTCCGCCACCCCCATCGCCCTGAGCGCCAATGCCGCAGCGAGGCCGATGGCACCGCCGCCGATCACCAGCGCGCGGCGCTCTGTGCTTGGATGCAGCGCCTCCAGCGCCAGCCGGGCGGCGTGCCAGCTGACCGCCAGCGGTTCGGCAAGAGCTGCCTTTTCCAGAGGCACCGCCTCCGGCACGGTCACAAGGTTGCGCTCCGGCATCGCCACGAACTGGGCAAAGGCGCCCTCGCGCGGGGGCATGGAGATGATCTGGCGGCTGGCGCAGAGGTTTTCGCGCCCCGACGCGCAGGCAGTGCAGCTGCCGCAAGTCACCAGCGGATTGATCGTCACCCGGCGGCCCGCATGAGGGCCGTCCTCGATCATGCCGGCGGCCTCGTGCCCCAGGATCAGCGGCGCAGGCCTGCGGTTGTCGTGGCCCAGATAGGCGTGCATGTCTGAGCCGCAGATGCCGGAGGCGCGGATGCGGATCAGCTGCTCGCCCGGCTGGCTCGCGGCCATCGGCACATCACGGACCACAAGCGTCTCAACCCCTTCATAAACCAAGGCTTTCATTTCGCCGTGAACCCCCCGTCAACCATCAGGATTTGCCCGGTGACATAGGCCGACGCGTCCGAGCACAGGAACAGCAGCGGCCCGTCGATATCCTCCAGCCGCCCGTTGCGGCCGATGCAGGTCTGAGCCGCATTGCGGGCAGCGCGTGCGTTATCTTCGAAGACAGCCTGAGTCAGCTCGGTCGGGAAGAAGCCCGGGCCGATCGCGTTTGCGGTGATGCCATGAGGCGACCAGGCCTCTGCCATGGCGCGGGTCAGCTGGCCGATCCCGCCCTTGCTGGCGCCATAGGCGATGCCGCCGGGAAAGGCGCGGGTTGTCTGGAGCGAGGCGAAATTAACGATCCGCCCCCAGCCCCGCGCCTTCATCGCAGGCACCAGCACCTGGCTGAAGAAAAAGGGCGCCGAGAGGTTCAGCGCCAGGGTCTGATCCCAGCCCTCCGCTGTCACCTCATCTGCGGTCTGCCGCGTGTTGACGCCCGCCGCATGCACCAGGATGTCCGGCGCCCCGAAGGGGGCGGAGACCGCCTGCCGCAGCGCTTCCAGCCCGCTGCTGTCCGCCACATCCGCCGCCGCATACGCGGCAGCCGGGCCGATCTCCGCGCAGAGGCTTTCCAAAGCCTCCGCTCGCCGCGCCACCGCCACCACCTGCGCTCCGGCAGCCGCCAGGGCGATAGCTGCCTGCCGGCCCAGACCAGAGCTGGCGCCGGTGATGCAGGCGGTCCGGCCTGACAGGTCGAACAGGGCACGCGGGTCAGCCATTGGCGGTCAGGTCAAAGGTTTCATCAGGGAAATACTTGGCCAGCCGCACATCAGCCGCGCGGGCATGGCCCTCCATCCCCTCCAGCCGTGCAATCCTGGCTGTGGCCTCTGCCACAGGCTTGGAACCCTCGCGGGTGGCGCGCTGCCAGGTGACGATTTTCATGTATTTGTGGACACTGAGGCCGCCCGTGTAGCTGGCCGCGCGCGAGGTCGGCAGCACGTGGTTGGTGCCCGCGGCCTTGTCGCCGTAGGAAACCGTGGTCTCCTCGCCCAGAAACAGCGAGCCGTAACAGGTCAGTTGCTCCAGCCACCAGTCCAGGTCCTCTGCTTGCACCGTCAGGTGCTCGGGCGCGTATTCATCGGAGCACGCGGCCATTTCCTCGCGGTCCGTACACAGGATCACCTCGGCATAGTCGCGCCAGGCCGCGGTCGCATTCTCGCGGTTCACTTCTGGCAGATCGTCGATGTAGCCAGGCACCAGCCGCATCACTTCTTCCGCCAGGGCGCGGTCGTCCGTCACCAGCCAGACCGGAGAGTTGTAGCCATGCTCTGCCTGGCTCACCAGATCGGTGGCGACGATATGCGCATCCGCGGTGCGATCGGCCAGGATCAGGCTGTCGGTCGGGCCAGCAATCATGTCGATGCCGACGCGGCCGAACAGGATCCGCTTGGCCTCCGCCACGAACTGATTGCCGGGGCCGACCAGAATGTTGGCCTTGGGCAGGCCGAAGAGGCCAAAGGTCATCGCCGCAACCCCCTGCACGCCGCCCATCGCCATGATCTTGTCGGCGCCGCAGATATGGGCGGCATAGACGATGGCAGGGGCCACGCCCACACCTGGGCGCGGCGGCGAGCAGGCCGTTATGTGCTTGCAGCCCGCGACCTTGGCGGTGGTCACGGTCATGATGGCGCTGGCAATATGGCTGTAGCGGCCGCCGGGCACATAGCAGCCCGCCGCATCCACCGGGATCACCTTTTGCCCGGTGACGAAGCCGGGGGAGATTTCGGTCTCCACATTCTGCATCGTGCTTTTCTGCAGCTCTGCAAAGCGGCGCACATTGTCGTGAGAAAACTGAATGTCAGCTTTCAGCTTTTCGGGCACCAGGGCGCAGGCGGCCTCGATCTCCTCTGCTGTCAGCAGCACATTGCCTTCGTAACGGTCAAACTTGGCAGCATATTCCAGCGCCTTGGCATCGCCGCCTGCCTCAATATCATCCAGGATGCCTTGCACGATCTTATGGGTTTCGGAGGCATCCGACTTGGGGGTCAAGGCAGCCTTTTTCAGGTATTCACGGGTCATTTCCAGGGGGTCCTACTTGTAGATATCAGGAAGCAGCGTGGTCGAGATCGGCGGGATGTAGGCGATCAGCAGCACCACGATCAGCATGGTCAGAACAAAGGGGATGGCACGGGCGGCGATCTTGAGGATGGACTCGCCGGTGATGCCGGAGACGACGAACAGGTTCAGGCCCAGGGGCGGGGTGATGAAGCCGACCCCCAGCGCGGTGATCATCATGATGCAGAACTGGATTTCGTTCATGCCGATGTTGTCGGCGAGCGGCTTCAGGATCGGCGCCAGGATCACGATATTGGGGGTCGTTTCCATCACGCAGCCGGCGGCGATCAGGATGCAGATCATCAGCAGGATCAGCAGCGAGGGATCATCGGTCAGCCCGGTCACTGCGGCCACAAACCCCTGCGGCACGCCCATGATCGCCAGCGCCTCGGCCAGCGGGGCGGAGAAGGCGATGATCGGCAGGATCACCCCGTTCACCTTGGCAGAGCTGACCAGCATCGCCGGGAAATCCGAGAGCTTGAGGGTGCCCAGGATGAAGCCCATCAGGATGGTGACGACCACCGCCGTGGCGCCGGCCTCGGTCGGGGTCAGGCGGCCGGAGAAGATGCCGTAGAAGATGATCCCAGGCACGATGAAGGCATACCAGCCGGATTTCAGCGCATGGCCCAGGTTGCCCAGCCATTCACCGAACCCCATGTTGCCGCCGGTCTCATAGGTATACAGCCGGTTCATGATGATGTTGGTCACCAGGATCGACACCAGAATGGCAATCCCCGGGATCAGCGCTGCCAGGAACAGGGTGGAGGCGGAAATACCCAGTACCAGGCCGATGATGATATATGCGATGGAGGGCGGGATCAGGATGCCGGTGCAGGCGCCCGCAGCCACCAGCGCGCAGGCATAGGGGCGGGGATAGCCGCTTTCGACCAGCCGCGCGATGGTCATCCGCCCGACGGCAGCAGCGCCGGCGGCGTCAGAGCCGGAGATCGCCGCGAACATGCCGCAGACCAGCACCGTCGCAGAGCCGAAGCCGCCCCGCGTCCAGCAGGTCAGCGCCTCGGCGACATCGAGGAATTTCTTGCTGAGGCCGGTGCGCACCAGCACGTCGCCGGTCAGGATGAACAAGGGCACCGCGGTCAGCGCAAAGGCATCGATGCCGGTGAACAGGCTTTCGCCGATGGCGCTCAGCGGCAGGTCGCCGGACATCACCAGCATGGTGATCGCCGCTGCGCCGATGGCGGCCCAGACCGGCACCGCCAGCGCGATCAGCGCCACGAACATGATCACCGGCAGATAGAAGTCCCAGCCCAGTTCAACCGTTTGATTGAGTGAATTCCACAGCATCGCTTAAGGCTCCTCAATCAAACAGCTTGTCGCCCTCAAAGACGGGCGTGCCGTCGCGAAGGCTGCGCCAGTCGCGCAGGAAGGATTGCAGCAGGCGCCAGATCATCAGGGCAAAGCCCGCGGGCACCGCCATCAGGAACCAGACCATCGACACCCGCAGCCCGTGGCTGACCGATCCGAACTTGGCCGATACCAGCACCGTCTCGAACGACCAGTAAAGCGCCACCAAGGCCACGATGAACATCACCAGATCGCCGAAGATATAGATCAGCGCCTTGGGCCGGGGCCCCAGGTAATGCAGGATCACGTCGATACGGATATGGGCGCGCTCCTTGACCGCAGCCGCGGCGCCGATCCAGGCCAGATAGATAAAGGAATAGCGGACGATCTCCTCGCCCCAGATCGAGGAAAAGGCAAACAGCTCGCGCCGGATCACCTCGATCGCCATGGTGATGACCAGCATCACATAGAACACCAGGAGCAGCCAGCGTTCTGCGTTCTTGTCGATGTTTCGCAGGATGTGCATTGCTATTCCCGGGGTTCAGGCACCCCCCCGCAACCAGCCCGGCGGGCTGTTGCAAAGGCGGCTGTTGAAAATGCGGGGACCGGATGAAGGCCCCCCGCCCTCTGAGGCTCAGGCGTCGTGGACGTAGTATTTGCCCTGGGTGCCGGCGGCCTCTTCCAGCTTGGCGAAGCTCTCCATCGAGCCTGCCAGCTCAGTCTTGAAGGTGTCCCATTCGCTGCGCTGATAGCCGCCGGCCTCTTGCCACTCGCCCAGCTGATCGTTGCTCAGTGTGTGAAACTCGACACCGGCCTTGGTCAGTTCCGCCATCGCATAGGCGCGGGCGGAGGGCACTTTGGACAGGTTCTGATGCGCGGTCATTTCCGACCCCCACATCACGCCGTCCTGCACGTCGGCGGGCAGTGAATTGAACCATTCCAGATTGCAGGAATAGACTTGGCTGTCCGGCACCGCCTGGGTAAAGGTCACATGGCTCAGGATGTCCTTGAAGCCAAAGACATACAGTGCCCCGACCGACGGATCGAGCGCATCCGCCACCCCCTGCTTGATTGCAGAGGGCGTCTCGCCCCAGGCCACTGGCGTCGGGTTGGCACCGACCATCCGGTAATACTGCTGCAGCATCTTGGATCCCGGCACCCGGAATTTCACACCAGCCATGTCGCCCGGCGACATCACCGCGTTGCCGCCCTTGCGCACCGCCACCACGCGGGGGTCGATATTGACATAGAACAGCGCCTTGAAGCCGGCGGCCTCCACCTTGGGGTGCACTTCCGCGTTCCAGAAATCGGAGGTCACCAGATTGGTGAACCGCTGATTGGAGCCGCAGAGATACGGCATGTTGATCAGGTCAACGGTAGAGGCGAAGGGTGCAAAATTCGACAGCGAATGCTGCGCCGCTTGAATGGTGCCGCCCTGCACCTTCTGCACCAGCGCACCACCCGCACCCAGCTGTCCGCCGGGGGCAAGCTTGACATAGATCTTGCCGTTGGTGGCGTTCTGGATGTTCTCCTTGAGATCCAGCTGCATGATCGGATAGCTGCGCGACGCGCCCAGCACATAGGCCGTGGCAACGGTCATGATATGCTCGGCCGCGCGCTCACGCTCCTTCTCTTCTTTGGCGGTTTGCGCGGCGGCTTCGGACGACCAAAGCACCCCGCCTGCACCAGCCACCAGCGCCGCAGTAAATGAGCCGGTCGAGGCCAGTTTCAGAAAATTGCGGCGCTCAGCAGATTTGAGGCCATCCTTGCCATTCGTCATTGTCTTCCTCCCTTAAAATCCGTCAGCTGCCGTTTTTGTTCTTGTGGTCAGCTTCGCGTTTGAGAATTGCCGCCACGAACAGGATCGAGGCAGCGAAGAGAACCAGCATCTCTCCGACATCGCCCAGAAAGCCACCGCCGCCAAAGGCGCCCGTAGCGACATTGGCAAAGAACACGGCAAATACGGCAGCGGAGGCCCAGAGAAACATCGCAAGTTCCCAGCTTATTATCTCAACCCTATTTGTAAGCGCTTACATTGATAATGCAAGCGCTTACATAGATGGCTGGAAAGCGCTGTGTTTTGTGGTATGACGAAAGGTAAAGGAAATGGCAGGCGTCACATGGGAAAAACCCGCTCAGCACCAACACTTAACGATGTTGCAAAGGCCGCTGGCGTTTCGACCGCCACGGTGTCGCGCTGCCTGAATTCTCCCGATCGGGTGATTGAGGCGACCCGCCAGAGGGTGATGCAGGCGGTCGAATCACTGGGCTATACACCGAATTTCGCGGCGCGCGTGATGGCGGCCAAACGCAGCTTCACCATCGGCGCCATCATTCCGACCATGGACAATGCCATTTTTGCCCGCGGCCTGCAGGCCTTTCAGGATCAGCTGCATAAGAACGGCTATACGCTCCTGGTGTCCAGTTCGGCCTACGACCCTGAGGCGGAACGCGAGCAGATCCGCACCCTGGTGGCCCGCGGCGCCGACGGGCTGCTGCTTATCGGGCACGCGCGCGACGCAGAAATCTACGAGTATCTGGAGCGCCATCAGGTCCCGTCACTGGTCGCCTGGTCCTACGATCCCGAGGCGCAGCGGCCTTCTGTCGGTTTCAGCAACGCAGACGCCATGTGTGAACTGGCACGGAGCGTGATTGCTGCTGGCCACCGGCGGATTGCTATGATCTCCGGAAACACACAGGGAAATGACCGGGCAAAAGGCCGGGTGGAGGGTGTCAGGCGGGCGATGGCTGACAGCGGCCTGGACGCAAATACCTTAGCGATGATTGAAACGGATTATGAGATTGAAAAAGGGGCAGAGGCCTTTCGCCAGCTGATGGCAATCGTCCCCAGGCCAACGGTGGTTATGTGCGGCAACGATGTGCTGGCTGCCGGCGCACTGCGGGAAGCCGGAAGACTCGGGATCAATGTGCCTGAGCAGGTCTCTGTGACAGGGTTTGATGACATCGAACTGGCTGAGATTGTCAGCCCCTCATTGACCACTGTGCATGTGCCCCACCGGGAAATGGGTCGCAAGGCAGCGTGTGAGCTGACTGCCATGGTTGAAGGTACTTCGGAAGGCCGGTCAATCTGTATCGGCACAAAGGTTGTGAACCGTTGTTCCTTGGCAGAACTGGCTGGCTAGTTATAGCGAAAGGCTGCTTGGAAAGTTTCAGGTTGCGGCCTGCTCCTCACGGTCTTTCAGTTTTTTGCCCGCTTAAGGTCTGGCTGGGAACAAATAGACTGTTTGCCGAAGTCCGCACCGCGCCGCTGGCAACGCGCGATCAGGCTGTAAAGCTCAGGCAGTTGGGTGTTACCGGAGACAATCAGCCCTTCGGCGCAGATATCGAATAGGACCAGAACACATTGGCGCTACGCCTGCCTTAGAACCATTGCCCGGGTTCCATAAGGCCGAGGTCCAGAAGCTGGCGCGAATGCCACTCAAACGGCGCGGAATTGTGCCAGCGAAAGGTTTTGATATCGAAAGTGGAGCCTGGATTCCGCTTTAGCGCCTTGGCGGTGCGGAAGGAGCAGACCGCAGCTGTGAGGTTGTGGTGCCAGGGGCACGCGTATGTGTTGTATTCCTGCTCGCTGAAGGTGTGATCCTGTTGCAGTTTTAGACCCGGCCTGGCACGGAACAATGAAATCCGGTCGATTTTGCGGCTGGCTGCGGGAATGTGTTCTTCGAAGCGCCAGCGAACACCGCCGAAGAAATCCAGCTGCCGCTCGCGCGGGTGCCCGGTTTCCGGATCCTTCCGCGACTGCGCATAGTAACCGGATTTGTCGAGATACGCGTCTTCTAGCGACACCGCGCCGGGGCAGGTATTGAGATCGCCGGCGTAGAGGTCAATCACATAAGTGAGCATCGCATCCCGGCGTTCCTCGGTGTGGAAAGTGAGCATCTCTCCGATCCCGCGCGTTTCACAGAACGGAAAAAACAGGTATTCTGCGTTATAGCAGTAGTAGAGCCAGCAGCCTGGTTCAGCCGCAGCGATAACCTCGTTGATGGCTCCCGTGACGGCGCCGTCCGACCCGCAGTCATACGGCACCCGATGCACCAATGCGCGCACATCTTGGGGCAGGTCAAAGGCATCCGGCATCAAGGCCGCCACCGCCTTGAAACCGCATTGAAGATGGTGGCGCAGGGTGGTGGCTATCTCCGTTTCATCTTCAATAAAGACCAGAGCCACGGGTCCCTGGGACAGCAGTGGTTTGCCCTGTTTCAGGAAATCCTTCAGCGAGGAGTACATCATGCTGGTCTGCCCTGCCTTTCTGGCCTTTGCAGTCAAAATCGGGTAAATGCGGCTCCATTGCAAGCCGCGGCATTTGCCTGTAATGCAAGCCGCTGTTTACCCACCCTGGCTGGAAGGCTGACCTGCATGAGCGCCCCGAAAAAGCTGTTTATCAAGACCTATGGCTGTCAGATGAATGTCTATGACAGCGAACGGATGGCCGAGGCGCTGGGCGGCGAAGGATATATTGAGACGAAATCGGCAGATGACGCTGATATGATCCTTCTTAATACCTGTCATATCCGGGAAAAGGCCGCCGAAAAGGTATACTCCGAACTGGGCCGTTTCAAAGGGCTTAAGGCAGAAAAGCCGGATCTCAAGATTGGTGTCGCCGGATGCGTCGCACAGGCCGAAGGCGAGGAGATCATGCGCCGCCAGCCGCTGGTCGATCTGGTTGTCGGACCCCAAAGCTACCACCGGCTGCCAGAGATGGAGGCCAAGGCACGGGCAGGGGAGAAGGTGCTGGACACTGATTTTCCCGAGGAAGACAAGTTCGAGAAACTGAAAAACCGCCCCAAGGCAAAGCGCGGCCCGGCTGCGTTTCTGACGGTGCAGGAAGGGTGCGACAAGTTCTGCGCCTTCTGTGTCGTGCCGTATACCCGAGGTGCCGAGGTTTCGCGCCGGGCAGACCGTATCCTGCGCGAGGCGCAGGACCTGGTGGAGCGCGGCGTGCGCGAAATCACCCTGCTCGGCCAGAACGTGAACGCCTATCACGGCGCAGGCCCCAACGGTGATCTGACCTTGGCGCAGCTCATCTGGGAACTGGACAAGATCGACGGTCTGGAGCGTATCCGCTTCACCACATCGCACCCCAACGACATGCAGGACGACCTGATCGAGGCACACGGCACCTGCGCTAAGCTGATGCCCTATCTGCATCTTCCGGTGCAGGCGGGGTCTGACAAGATCCTCAAGCGGATGAACCGCTCCCACACTGCCGAAAGCTACATCCGCCTGATCGAGCGCATCCGCGCCGCGCGGCCTGACATTCTGATCTCCGGCGATTTCATTGTCGGCTTTCCGGAGGAGACCGAGGAGGACTTCCAGGCCACCATGGATCTGGTGGAGGAAGTGAAATACGGTACCGCCTATTCCTTCAAATACTCGACCCGTCCCGGCACCCCCGCGGCGGAACGCGCGCAGGTGGATCCTGCCGCGGCAGACGACCGGCTGCAGCGATTGCAAGCCTTGCTGACCCGGCAGCAGCGCGAAGTGCAGGACAGCATGGTTGGCCGTGAAGTTGGGGTGCTGTTTGAAAAGGCCGGGCGCTTGCCCGGGCAGATGGTGGGTAAATCCGACTACCTGCATGCAGTGCATGTCGCTGATTGCAGCCGCGGTATTGGCGAACTTGCCCGGGTTCGTATTGTGTCTTCTGGAGCGAACTCCCTGGCTGGCGAACTGATCGGCTGAGACCTTGATTTGATCGGCGAATCGCCCCGGCAGCCCGCCGGGGCAGCCCCAAGTCCGGGGGATTTCTGCAGCGTCTGCCGACACGATTGCTTCGCAGCTGGCAACAATGTCTCAATGTTGGGCTGAGTGTCCTTTGGGGGCGTTCAATCAGCTTGTGCATTTGTCCGATTTTCGGAATGTTTTAACTTAAAAATCAGATAGGTTTACTCTTATGGCCTGAGCGATGGCCAGGTTTGAGACAGCTCCCTGGGGGGGGGCTAAGGTGAAGGAATTTCGGTTGTGTTGACATTCAAACTGCACAAGGCGATTGCGCTGGCCGCTGCTGCCGCGGCTGCGCTCAGCATCGCCGCTGCGCCTGCGAGCGCCCAATCACAGCAGCGAACCATCAAAGGCGAACGTTATGTGCCGACCATTTGGGTCGATCCGGACGGATGCGAGCACTGGGTGATGGATGATGGCGCTGAAGGCTATATGACACCGCATGTCAAACCGGATGGCAAGCCGGTTTGCCGCCGTGGCAATATCTGCGGCGTGATGCCGACAGACCAGTTCTTTGCTACGGACAAACACTTTATCAATTCAGCAGGCAAGCAGCGTTTGCGCCAGTTCTTCCAGCAGGCGCGGGGCAACGGTGCACGGTCTTTCGTTGTTGCGGGCCATACCGACAGCAGAGCGTCGGATGAATATAACATCCGCCTGTCCGAACGCCGTGCAAACGCCGTGGCTGCAGTTGGCCGTTCGGCCGGTGCGCGTATTGCAGGCGTGCGGGCCTACGGCGAGCGCGATCCGCGGGTGCCCAACACCAGCGCTGCCAACATGGCGCAGAACCGCCGTGTCGAAATTTATTGCCTGCGCTGAGGGGGGAAATCATGATGATGAAAAGAACGCTTGGTCTTGTTGCGGTGATTTCCCTGCTTGGTGCCTGCAGTGAAGCATTCGATAAAACCCGCGATGCTCACGTTGGCGATGGCAGCAACAGCCATTTGTCGAACCTGACCGCCGGCATCTGGGTTGACCCGAACGGTTGTGAACATTGGATCATCGATGATGGTCTTGAGGGCTACGCTGACCTGCGCCGAACGCCCGACGGGAAACCGGTCTGCAACAGCGACATTCCGCCAACTCTGGCAACGGGCCCGTTCAAGGACGGTTCGACCTTTGGCGATCCGATCTGACGCTTGCCTGCTGCCTGATTTGCAGCCGCCCTCTGGGGCGGCTGTTATTGTTTCAAAAATGTGATTTTGCGCAGCGCCTGCTTGCGCAAACGCTGCCGCAGAGGCAGACTGAAGGGGCAACGCCAGATTGAGGAGATCAGCTTGGCCATCAGCGCCCTGAATGACCCGCAGACCCAGACCGCAACCCACGAAGTGCTGCTGGAATTTCCTGACAACCGATTGCTGATCGACCTGTGCGGCGAATATGACCGCAACCTGGCTGACATTGAACAAAAACTGGGGGTTCAGATCGTTCGCCGCGGCAATCAACTGTCGGTGATGGGCGAGGATTCAGCGCGTGAACAGGCCGCCGGGGTCCTGACTGCCCTTTATGACCGGCTGGAAACCGGCCGCAGTGTCGAAAGCGGCGACATCGACCGCGAGTTGCGCATGGGACCTGAGAGCGATGATGCTGAGCCCGACGGTCAGCTGCAGATGTTCCGCGGCGGCCGGGTGGAGATCAAGACCCGTAAGAAGCTGGTGGAGCCGCGCACCGAGGCGCAGAAGGCCTATGTTCAATCCCTTTTTGAACACGAACTGGCATTCGGCATCGGCCCCGCTGGTACCGGCAAGACCTACCTGGCCGTCGCTGTAGGTGTTTCGATGTTCATCACCGGCCATGTTGACCGCATCATCCTGTCGCGCCCGGCGGTAGAAGCGGGGGAGAAGCTCGGTTACCTGCCCGGCGACATGAAGGACAAGGTCGACCCATACATGCAGCCGCTTTACGACGCGCTGAACGATTTCCTGCCGGGCAAGCAACTGGCCAAGCTGATCGAGGACAAGCGGATCGAGATTGCGCCGCTGGCCTTCATGCGCGGCCGCACGCTGTCCAACGCCTTTGTGGTTCTGGACGAGGCGCAAAATGCCACGACCATGCAGATGAAGATGTTCCTTACCCGCCTGGGTGAAGGGTCGCGCATGGTGATCACTGGCGACCGGTCACAGGTCGATCTGCCGCGCGGGGTGCAGTCGGGCCTGGCCGATGCCGAACGGCTGCTGAAAACCATCCCCAAGATCAGCTTCAACTACTTTACTGCCCGTGATGTGGTGCGCCACCCGCTTGTGGCCGCGATCATTGAGGCCTATGACGCGGATTCGACACCGGCCTGACGCACGCACTCAATCGGGCTTCATCTTTGTGAAAATACTCCGGGGGTGCGGGGGCTGGCCCCCGCTTATGCAACCGTACCATGATGCTCGACATTTCCATCGAAGACAGCCGTTGGCAGGAGGCCGGCCTTGAGCCGCTGGCGGAAGACGCCACCGTTGCTGTGTTGGCACATTTCGGCTTAGATCCGGAAGTCTGCGAAATCTCGCTCTTGGCCTGCGACGATGCCCGGATCGCTGAGTTGAACGCTGAATTCCGGAAAAAGGACAAGCCTACCAATGTTCTCAGCTGGCCGGCAGAGGAGCTGGGGGCCGAGGAGGATGGCGGAACGCCTTTGCTGCCAGAGGTTGATTTTACAGGGGAAATCCCGCTGGGTGACATCGCCATTTCTTATGATACCTGCGCCCGGGAAGCTGCCGAAGCGGGAAAAAACCTGGCCGATCATACCCGTCACCTGCTCATTCACGGACTGTTGCATCTTTTGGGCTATGATCACATTCGTGACCGCGATGCCGCATTGATGGAAGGGATTGAGGTCCTGCTACTTGGCAAACTGGGTATCGCGAACCCATATTATCGTGAGGACGCCCCGTGACCGGGGTTTTTGGAATGGAAAGATGGGCGACATAGAAGGCAGTTCTAACGCGGCGCAGGGCGCGCCGCAGGAAATCAATGGCACGGCGGCGGATGCGCCGGCCTCTGAAAATACCGGATTGTGGACGCGGCTGCGCAATGTGTTCAGCGCCGATCCGCAGGACGGTCCGGACACCGGCGGCGAACAGCCAGCGCCGGGAACAGGCCCGCACGGTATGATCAACCTGCGCCGGATGCGGGTCGAAGACGTCGCCATTCCCTCTGCTGAAATTGCTGCTGTGCCAGTCACTGTCGCCAAGGATGATCTGGTGGGCATTTTCCGGCAAAGCGGCTTTACCCGCATTCCCGTTTACGAGGGCACACTGGACACGCCGCTGGGCTTTGTCCACCTCAAGGATTTTTCGCTGACGCATGGATTCAACGGCGGCACCTCGGAGTTCGATCTCTCCAAGATGCTGCGTCCGCTGCTGTTCGTGCCGCCGTCGATGCCAATCGGCGTGCTGCTGACCAAGATGCAGGCTGAACGCCGCCACATGGCTCTGGTGATCGACGAATACGGCGGTGTTGACGGACTTGTCACCATCGAAGACCTGATCGAACAGGTGGTGGGTGAAATCGAGGATGAGCATGACGCCGACGAACTTCAGACTTGGTTCGAGGAGAAGCCCGGCTGCTACATCGCGCTGGCCCGCACCTCGCTGCCGGAGTTCGAGGCGGAGACGGGCCATTCGCTGACCAGCCACGATGACGTGGATGAGGAGGAGATCGACACGCTTGGCGGGCTGGTCTTCATGCTGTCTGGCCGGGTGCCTGCCCGCGGCGAGGTGATCGAACACCCCGAAGGTGCCGAGTTCGAAGTCATGGACGCTGATCCGCGCCGGATAAAGCGGCTGCGGGTACGGTTGCCGGACGCCGCTGCATGATGGCACTTGGGCTGCGGCAGGCCGCGCGCCAGCTGTGTCTGGCCCGGGCGGCTTTGGCCTTTGGCAGCGGCGCGCTGCTTTCGCTGACGCTGGCGCCCTGGCACATGCTGGCGGGACTGCCGGTTGCGCTGGCTGCGGCTGGCTGGCTTGCGCTGGATGCTCGCTCCGCCCGCGCCGCTGGTCTGGCGGGTTGGCTGTTCGGACTGGGCTATTTCACGTTCGGCCTCTCCTGGATCATTGAGCCGTTTCAGGTTGACCCCGAGCGCCACGCTTGGATGGCCCCCTTTGCGCTGGTTTTCCTTGCCGCTGGCCTGGCCCTCTTTTGGGGAGCGGCTTTTGGCATCTCCGCCCGTCTCAGCCGTGGAGTGGTGCGTCTTCCGATGCTGGTGGCGGTATGGTCGCTGGCAGAATTTGCCCGCGCCTATCTGCTGACCGGATTTCCCTGGGCGGCATTTGGCCAGTTCTGGATTGATACGCCTGCCGCCGAACTGCTGCCGTGGATCGGGCCTCAGGGGCTGGCGCTGCTGACGCTTGCCGCATTCCTGCCGCTCGCCTTGTTGCGGGCGCAACCTGCCGCCGCGCTTCTGCCTCTGGGTTTGGCCGCCGCCGCCGTTGCTGGCGCACCGCATCCCGGAGAAACGGTGCTGACAGACGACACAGTGCGTATCGTTCAGCCCAATGCGCCGCAGAACCAGAAGTGGCACCCCGAACACAAGTGGGAATTCGTCCGTCGCGCGCTGGCATTTTCAGCCGAGGAGCCGCGGCCCGACATGATCGTCTGGCCGGAAACCGCGGTGCCGCAGCTGCTGAATTATGCCGGTGACACGCTGCAGGCCATTTCCGAACGGGGCGGTGGTGTCCCGGTCTTGCTGGGTATCCAGCGCGAGGAGGACGGCGCCTACTACAACTCTGCGGTGCTTCTGGATTCAGACGGGATGCCAGCCGCTGCATATGACAAGGCGCATCTGGTGCCGTTCGGGGAGTATGTGCCCTTTGGCGACTTTATGGCCCGCTTCGGGATCCACGGTTTCGCCTCTCAGGCAGGTGCCGGTTATGCCGCCGGCCCGGGAGCCCGGGTGATGGATCTGCCCATCGGCAATGCCTTGCCGCTGATCTGCTACGAAGCTGTTTTTCCCCAGGATGTGAACGCCGCCGAAACCCGTCCTGAGATGCTGGTGCAGATCACCAACGATGCCTGGTTCGGCACCCGCTCAGGCCCCTATCAGCACCTGGCACAGGCGCGGATGCGGGCGCTGGAACAAGGCCTGCCGATGATCCGGGCGGCCAACACCGGTGTCTCAGCCATGATTGCGCCGGACGGGTCGCTGCTGGATCAGCTGCCGCTGGGAGAGGCTGGCAGAATTGATGCAGCCCTGCCAGCACCGCTGCCGCCGACGTTTTACAGCCGGACCGGGGATTGGCCGGTTTTGCTGCTGTGTTTCCTTGTTGCGGGTGCGGCAATCTTTCTCCCCCGCGCTCTTGCGCCGCGGTCATAGCAGCTTAACTCTATTGGAATATAGATTGACCCGCGCGGATGGGCCGCGTACTGCGGCTTGATACCTGCCACAACGGCTTCCTGGCGTGGCAAGGATTAACCAATGGAGCACTTTTCATGACCCGTACGAACTACACCTTCACTTCGGAATCGGTTTCCGAAGGCCACCCGGACAAGGTCTGCGACCGCATTTCCGACGCGGTTCTCGACGCTTTCCTGGCGGAAGAGCCCGAAGCACGCGTGGCAGCTGAGACCTTCGCCACCACGAACCGTGTTGTCATCGGGGGGGAGGTCGGACTGTCCGATCAGGACAAGCTGCACGATTACATGGGCCGGATTGAGGATATCGCCCGCGCCTGCATCAAGGATATCGGTTACGAGCAGGATAAGTTCCACCACGAAACCGTGGAAGTGACAAACCTGCTGCACGAACAGTCCGCCCATATCGCGCAGGGCGTCAATGCCTCGAGCGAAAAGGACGAAGGGGCCGGCGACCAGGGCATTATGTTCGGCTTTGCCACCAACGAGACCGACGCGCTGATGCCGGCGCCGATTCAGTTCAGCCATGCGATCCTGCGCCGCCTGGCCGAAGTGCGCAAGAACGGTACCGAGCCGGTGCTTGGCCCGGATGCGAAATCCCAGCTGTCAGTGATCTATGAAAACGGCAAGCCGGTTGGCGTCAGCTCGCTGGTGCTGTCGACCCAGCATCTGGACGAAAGCCTGACCTCTGCGGACATCCGCGCCATTGTCGAGCCTTACATCCGCGAAACCCTGCCCGAAGGCTGGCTGACAGAAGCCACCCAGTGGCACGTGAACCCGACAGGTAAGTTCGTGATTGGCGGCCCGGATGGCGACGCAGGGCTGACCGGCCGCAAGATCATCGTCGACACCTATGGCGGCGCGGCACCGCACGGCGGCGGCGCCTTCTCCGGCAAGGACCCGACCAAGGTGGACCGTTCGGCGGCCTACGCCGCGCGTTACCTGGCCAAGAACGTGGTCGCCGCGGGTATGGCTGAGAAGTGCACGATTCAGCTGTCTTATGCCATCGGCGTCTCCAAGCCGCTGTCGATCTATGCCGAAACCCATGGCACAGGCGAGGTTGACCCGGCCGCGATTGAACGGGCCATTGATCAGGTCATGGATCTTACCCCGCGTGGCATCCGCTCGCATCTTGGCCTGAACAAGCCGATCTATCAGCGCACCGCGGCCTATGGGCATTTCGGACGCGATCCGGAAGCGGACGGCGGCTTCAGCTGGGAACGCACAGATCTCGTTGAGGCTCTGAGAAAAGCGGTCTGAGACCGGCACCAGTGAAATCGGGGAGCGGGCCGTATGGCCCGCTCCTTTCGTTTTTGCGTGTGCGGGCGGTGGCGCGAAATCTTCCGGCAGAATGTCTGAAGTGTTGGGGGTGGAGTGACACGGAAGCCTGAGCCATAGTGCCATGCAGGATTCAATCAGCCGGAGACGTGATGCTGCGCGTGATTTCTTTGCTTTGCTGCCTGCTTACGGCGTCTGCTGCCGGGGCCAAGGAGGCCTTGCCGCAAAAGTTCAGCCTGCTGGGCAAGACGCTTGTCTATGACACAGAAACAGATGTGACAGGCGATTTGGCCGAAATTACAGAGGAGGATGCTTCCAACCTGCGGGACATCCTGAAGAAGAGCCCGGACATCACGGAATTGCAGCTCAACAGCGTCGGCGGCAGTGTCTATGCAGGTGAGGAAATTGCAGGGCTGGTGCTGGAGTACGAGTTGGACACTCTGGTTGACGGCACCTGCATCAGCGCCTGTGTCGATGTGTTTCTGGCGGGCGGACGCAGGCGGATGACAATTGGTTCCAGCATCGGTTTCCACCAGCGCAACTGGCCGGCAGAGGCTGTGCACAAATACTACCGCAGTGAACGCAAGCGCCGCCGCTGGTCGACGCCGTTTGAATTCGGTTCGTGGATCTACCAGGACACCCAGGGAGAGGTGTACGAGCACCTCAGCTATATGGTGGAGCGTGGCGTCGATCCCGGTTTCGCCATCGAGACGCTGCGCACGGACCCGGACGGTGAGTGGTATCCCAGCCGTTTGCGGCTGATCGCGGCGGGGGTGCTGCGCGAGATGCGGCCAGGGCAAACCCCGTAGATGGCTTGACCCGCGGGCTTGCTTGCGGCACAGGGGCGGCCAGCCTTTCAAAAGACGCCTCGAACAGGAGCCCAGACGCATGTCCGGCGACCAGAAGCCCCGCGACGACCAGTCCAAGGATGCCCGGCCCGCAGCAGAAAATGCGGCCGATAAACACGCCAGCGGTGCACCCTGGCGCAACTTCTATGGCCGCTTCAAGGGCAAGACCCTGAAAGACAGCCAGAAGCGTTATCTGGACGAAGACCTTGCAAGCCTCAGCCCCGGTGCGGTCGGCTGGGAGGAAAACCCGGACCGTAATCCGCTCAATCTGAACGCGCTGTTTGGCGGTAAGGATGTCTGGCTGGAGGTCGGCTTTGGCGGCGGTGAACATCTGGTGCATCAGGCGGTCAGCAACCCTGATGTCGGTATCATTGGCGCCGAGCCTTTCATAAACGGCGTTGCGATGCTGCTGGGCAAGATCCGCAATTCGGGCGCGGACAACATCGCCGTGCATCCCGGCGATGCGCGCGACCTGATGGATGTGCTGACAGACGCCTCCATCTCCCGCGCCTTCCTTCTTTATCCTGACCCGTGGCCCAAGGCGCGCCACCATCGCCGCCGTTTTGTGACGCAGGAGCACTTGGAACCATTGGCCCGCTGTCTGAAGCCCGGCGCGATCTTCCGTGTTGCGACCGATATCCCAGACTATGTGCGCCAGACTCTGGAGGAGGTGCCGAAGGCCGGTTTCGAATGGCTGGCCGAAGGCCCAGCCGACTGGCGCCAGCCTTGGGGAGACTGGATCTCCACCCGCTATGAGCAGAAGGCCCTGCGAGAGGGGCGAACCCCGCATTACCTGACTTTCCGCCGCTTGGGCTGAGGCCAATTACGCTGGACCGGCCAGACCCAATCCGTTACCGATAGCGCAAACGAACAGACGAACGACCGACAGACGAAGGAAGCCCCATGTCCGGACACGGCACGCCCATCCCGATGACCTCCCACCGTGCTGACCCGCTCAAGGGCGTGGCAGAGGTGCCCGGCGACAAGTCGATCTCGCACCGCTCGCTGATCCTGGGCGCGCTGTCGGTGGGGGAGACGAAAATCTCCGGCCTGCTGGAGGGCGAGGATGTGCTGGACACCGCCAAGGCGATGCAGGCGTTCGGGGCTGAAGTGGTGAACCATGGCGGCGGCAACTGGTCTGTGTTCGGTGTTGGCGTCGGTGGATTTGCCGAGCCGGACAATGTGATTGACTGCGGCAACTCCGGCACCGGGGTGCGGCTGATCATGGGGGTGATGGCAACCTCTCCGATCACCGCGACCTTCACCGGCGATGCCTCGCTGAACAAGCGCCCGATGGCACGCGTGACCGACCCGCTGGCGCTGTTCGGCACCCAGTCCGTCGGCCGTTCCGGCGGCCGCCTGCCGATGACGATCGTGGGCGCCGCGGATCCGGTTCCGGTCCGCTATGAGGTGCCAGTGCCGTCGGCGCAGGTGAAGTCCGCGGTGCTGTTCGCAGGCCTCAATGCCCCGGGCAAGACCGTTGTGATCGAGAAAGAAGCCACCCGCGACCATACCGAGCGGATGCTGGCAGGCTTCGGTGCAGAGATCACCACCGAGGAAACCGAAGAAGGCCGCGTCATCACTTTGACCGGCCGCCCGGAACTGAAGCCGCAAGTCATCGCCGTGCCGCGCGATCCGTCCTCCGCCGCCTTCCCGGTCTGTGCGGCGCTGATCACTCCCGGCTCCGACGTGCTGGTGCCCAACATCGGCCTGAACCCGACCCGCGCGGGCCTTTACTACACCCTGCAGGACATGGGTGCGGACCTGGCATTCGAGAACATGCGCGAAGAAGGCGGGGAACCAGTTGCCGATCTGCGCGCCAAGTTCTCGCCCAATATGAAGGGCATCGAAGTGCCGCCGGAGCGCGCGGCCTCGATGATCGACGAATATCCCGTGCTGTCGGTGGTGGCGTCCTTCGCCGAAGGCAAAACCATGATGGCGGGCGTCAAGGAACTGCGCGTCAAGGAAAGCGACCGCATCGACGCGATGGCCAAGGGCCTGCGCGCCAATGGTGTCACTGTCGACGAAGGCGAGGACTGGTGGGAAGTCACCGGCCTTGGCATTGACGGCGTGCCGGGCGGCGGCACTTGCGAGAGTTTTCTGGACCACCGCATTGCCATGTCCTTCATGGTGATGGGCATGGGCGCGCAGACCCCGGTTTCTGTCGACGACGGCAGCCCGATCGCGACTTCGTTTCCGATCTTCGAAAGCCTTATGGGGGACCTCGGCGCCAAGCTGGAGCGCACATGAGCGAGAGCTTCACCATAGCCGTCGACGGCCCCGCTGCCGCGGGCAAGGGCACATTGTCCAAGGCGCTCGCGGCGCACTATGGTTTCGGCCATCTGGATACCGGCCTCCTGTACCGTGCCGTCGGAGCAAAAATGCTGGACGGCGCGGCGCCGGTTGAGGCCGCGCAAAACCTGACGCCTGAAGATCTGGCACGCGACGACCTGCGCGGGCCGGAAGTGGCGCAGGCCGCGTCCAAGGTGGCGGTGATAGCCGGTGTGCGCGCGGCGCTGGTCGATTTCCAGCGCGCCTTCGCCCGCCGTGCAGGCGGCGCGGTGCTGGACGGGCGCGACATCGGCACTGTGATCTGCCCCTACGCCCAAGTGAAATTCTTTGTCACCGCCAGCGCAGAAGTGCGCGCCCGCCGCCGTTTCCTGGAACTGGCCGCTGCGGGCAAGGTGACGACCCTCGAGGAAGTGCTGGGCGACGTCAAGGCCCGCGACGACCGCGACATGAACCGTGCCGAGGCCCCGCTGCGCCCGGCGGCGGATGCGATCCTGATCGACACCAGCGATCTGAGCATCGAGGACGCCCTGGCCAAGGCGATGGCAGTGATTGAGGCCCGCCGAGAGGCAGGCGAGAAGCTGCCCTGAGCACTACATGATCAGTAAAACCCGCAGCTGACGCACCAGCTGCGGGGCAAAGACGGACAGAATGAGAACGACATTTGCCCGCCTTCTTTGAGGCCGGATTAGAGCGCGCCGACGGCGGTGTGCTTGATCTCGGCCCACTGGCTGTCCGCAGTCTTGGCGGTTCCGGCCACGTCTTCCAGAAAGGCAGCGCGGGTGGCGGCGTTCAGGAACAGGAACAGCTTGCCGTCATGCACCAGGTACTGGTCCGGGTCGCCGTCAAACTTCTTGCCCACTGACACGCCATAGGAGCAGAAGCCGCCGTGCTGGGGCAGGTACTGCGACGGATTGGCTTCAAACACCGTCTTGTTTTCCTCAGACGCGAAGTAATAGGAGGCGCCGTCGACGGTTACGGAATGGGTGGCGACGCCCTCAACCGGGTTGCGGCTGTCCAGCAGCGCCACCAGATCGACGCCATGAGCCGCCAGCGGTGCGCCGCCAGCCGAAATGCCATTGGTAACATTGACCTCATCGGCGGCAAAGGCCGGGGCGGCAAATGCTGCGGACAGCGAAATCAGGGCGGTTGTCAGAAGTGTCTTCATGATTTTCCTCATCAGGTTCAGGTGTGCAATCAGGCTCTGCAGCCCGGTGATCTGAAGCTAGATCCAAAGGGCGGGACGATTAATCTCTGAACGTTCGGTTGATTGTGCAGATCGTTCCAAACTGCCTATTGAATCATTAGATCCCGGTTCACTCATCTGTGCATGGCGGCTTGAGCATGAGCGCATTAGCCTGAGATGGAATGCTGAAAAGGGGTGTTTCCATGGCTTGGCTGAGGACAATTTTCGTGGCGTGTGTTCTGGCGGCGCCTGCGCTGGCGCAGCAAAAACCCGAGCCGCCGATGAGCTATGAGCGGCTGGGCCGGATCCTCTTTGCTCTTGATGACGCAGCGCAGCCGGTCGGGCGCGGTTTCCAGCTCACAATCTCAGGTGTTCCGATGCTGGTTGTCACGGATCCGGCGGCAGACAGGATGCGGGCAATGGTGCCGCTGCGTCCGGCGGAAGGGCTGACGGCAGAGGAACTGATGCGGATGATGCAGGCGAATTTCGACACCGCCCTGGATGCGCGCTACGCGGTAGCCAAGGGGCAGCTGTGGGCGGTGTTCATCCACCCGCTGTCGCCGCTGAAGAAAGATCAGCTGATTTCCTCGTTAGGCCAAACAGTGAATATTGCCCGGACCTATGGCACGCTCTACACCGGCGGAGCCATGCAGTTTGGCGGTGGCGACAGTCCGGGGATCCAGCGGCAGCTGATCGAGGAACTGTTGGAAAAGGGCGAGGAAATCTGACAGCGGTTGCCAGCAGGTGTGGTACGATTTTCAACGCAAAATAATGGGATGATGATGAAAATCGTCTCCCGCTGCCCCGAATTCTATGCGCCCAGTCACGATTTGCAGCTTAAAGTCGCTGCAAACGGCTGGGAGAGCGCGTATGACAACATTTCAGGACCGCCTGACTGCACTGCGCCGGGATTTCCACCGCCACCCTGAGCTCGGCTTTCAAGAGGAGCGCACCAGGGCGAAGGTTGCGGAGCATCTGCGCAACTTGGGGGTGGAAGTGCATGAAGGCGCCGGCGTCATAGGGCTGCTGCGCGCGGGCAGCGGAAACCGTGCCATTGGCCTGCGGGCGGACATGGATGCCCTTCCGATCACTGAAATCTCCACCCACGGCTACGTCTCGGAAACGCCGGGCAAGATGCACGCCTGCGGCCATGACGGTCATATGGCCATGCTCTTGGGCGCTGCTGAACGGCTGGTGCAGGAGCAGGGGTTTGACGGCACCGTCGTATTCATCTTCCAGCCCAACGAGGAGCATGGGCTGGGTGCCCAGGCGATGATTGCCGAGGGCGTTCTGGAGCGCTTCCCGATCGAAGAGGTCTATGCCATCCACAATCTGCCTGGTGCGCCGGTGGGACAGATTTCAACCCGTCCCGGCCAGATTTGCAGCAGCGAGAGCCTGTTTGAAATTTCGATCCGGGGGCAGGGCGGTCATGCCTCGATGCCGCAGGCGGGGGTGGATGCCATCACCGTGGGGGCGGAACTGGTGCTGGCGCTGCAGACCATCGTGTCGCGCAAGCTGGCGCCGGGCTCCGGCGCCGTGGTCTCGGTCACGGAATTCCTGACCGACGGCCAGCGCAACGTGCTGCCGGGCCACGCGGTGCTGAAAGGCGACGTGCGCGCCCGGGTGCCTGAAGACCGCGAGGCGGTTGAGCGCTTCATGCGCCAGATCGCTGCCGGTGTTGCCGCTGCACATTCGGTCGAGGCCAAGGTGAGCTTCAACACCGAGTTCGTCGAGACCATCAACGCCGATGGCCCGGTTGAGGCCGTCTACCGCGCCGGCGAGGTTGCAGGCCGCGAAGTGGTCCGTAACCGCCCGCCAATGAGCTTCTCCGAGGATTTTGCCCATTTCGCCGCCGCAGTGCCGGGCTGCTTTCTGCTGTTGGGCAATGGCGAGGAAGGCCCCAGCGGCCAGCCGCTGCACTCGGCGGATTATGATTTCAACGACGCTCTGCTGCCGATTGGCGCAGAGTTCTGGGTGCAGCTGGTGCGTGACCGGCTGCCCGTGGGAAAGGACTGACCATGCTTGATAGTTTTGACGCACCCATCCGCCATACCGCGGGAAATCCGAAAACCGGCGAGGCGGCCTATTCGGTACTGTCCGATCGGGACTTCTCCAATGCGCAGTCGGAAATCACGGTCTGGGAAGGCTATGAAGCAACACCGCTGGTATCTCTGGCGGGTCTGGCCGGCCAGGTTGGCGTCGGGCGGATCGACTACAAGCACGAAGGCCCGCGGTTCGGGCTGGGCAGCTTCAAGGCGCTGGGCGGGTCTTATGCGGCGCTGCGGGTGCTGCAGCGGGAGTTGGCCAAACAGCTGGGCCGGGACGTCAGCCTGGAGGAAATCCGCAACGGTGCCCACAGGGACGCCTGCGCCGGGATCACCCTGGTCTCTGCCACCGACGGCAACCATGGCCGCTCTCTGGCATGGGGCTGTCAGCGGTTCGGCGCGCCTTGCCGGATCTATATCCATGCCGAGGTCAGCGAGGGCCGCGCCGTTGCGATGCGCGAACTGGGCGCCGAAGTGATCCGCATTGCAGGCGATTATGACGACTCCGTCCTTCTGGCCAAGAAGGAGGCGGAGGAAAACGGCTGGTTCGTGGTCTCGGACACCTCCTGGGAAGGCTATACCAAGCCGCCGCGCGACGTGATGGCAGGCTACAGCGTGATGACCCGGGAGGCCTGTGAGGCGCTGGAGCAGGCACCGACCCATGTGTTCCTGCAGGGCGGCGTCGGCGGGCTGGCGGCCTCGGTCGCGGCGGCGCTGCGGCAGTACTATGGCGAGGCTTCGCCGCGGGTGGTGATTGTCGAGCCGGAACTGGCAGCCTGCCTGTTCGACAGCGCCAAAGCCGGCAAGGCGACCAATTTCGCCATTCAGGAAGAAACCATCATGGCGGGCCTCTCCTGTGGCGAACCGTCGGAAATGGCCTGGGAAATCCTGGCGGAGGAGGCCTCGGATTTTGTGACCATCCCCGACAGCATCGTGGCCCCTGCAGTGCGGCTGCTGGCCAATGGTGAAACCGGGGATCCGGTGGTAGAGGCAGGCGAAAGCGCCGTGGCTGGCCTGTCTGCCCTGATCGCGGCCTGCCAGTCGCCGGAGATGAAAGCCACTCTCGGGCTGGATGAAGCCTCCCGTGTGCTGCTGATCGGCTCCGAAGGTGTCACCGACCCGGCGATCTTTGCCGCGATCATGGAAGGCAAGGACAATGTCTGAAGCTCCCGCTCGCGGTTTCCCAGAGGCGGAATTCGCGGCCCGCACCGAGAAGGCTCAGGCGCTGATGGCGGCGCAGGGGCTTGACGGCCTGCTGCTGCTGACAGAGCCGGAGGTGCGCTACTTCAGCGGGTTTCACACGCTGTTCTGGCAAAGCCCGACCCGGCCCTGGTTCCTGTTCGTGCCGCTTGCGGGAAAGCCGATTGCCATCATCCCGGAGATCGGCGCCGACCTGATGCGCCGGACCTGGATCGAGGACATCCGCACCTGGAGCGCGCCGGCGCCGCAGGACGACGGCATTAGTCTGCTGACAGAACTGCTGTCGCCGATTGCCGGGCGCGGCGGCTCCATCGGATTGATGAAGGGGCACGAAACCTCGCTCAGAATGCCGCTGGGCGACTACGAACGCCTGATGGCGGGATTGCCGGGGCTGAAGGTGGCGGATGCCACGCCGCTGGTGCGCGGCCTGCGGATGGTGAAATCTGCCGCGGAGATCGAAAAGCTGGCGCATATCTGCAGCATTGGCTCGCGCGCATTTGCGCAAGTGCCGCAGATCGCCCGTGCAGGGCAGCCCTTTGAGGATCTGTTCCGCGCCTTCCGGCGCGAGGCGCTGGCACAGGGCGCCGACGATGTGCCCTATCTGGTTGGCGGTGCTGATCAGGGCGGCTACAGCGACGTGATCTCGCCGCCGACCACGCGGCCGCTGCAGGCCGGTGACATCATGATGCTGGATACAGGCGCCACATGGGACGGGTATTTCTGCGACTTCGACCGGAATTTTGCCATTGGCCGCGCAGACGATCTGTCGCGCCGCGCCTATGATGTGCTGTGGCGCGCCACAGAGGCAGGCATTGCTGCATCCAAACCCGGCGCCACCTGCCGCGATCTGTTCCAGGCGATGCAGTCCGTGATCGCCGAAATGGATGATCAGGGCGGTGATGTTGGGCGGCTCGGACATGGGCTGGGGATGCAACTGACCGAATGGCCCTCGCATGCCGCCTTTGATGAAACAGTGATCGAAGAGAACATGGTGCTGACGCTGGAACCTTCACTGGGCTATGGCGATGGCCGTATCATGGTGCATGAAGAAAACATCGTGGTGCGTGCGGATGGTGCAGAACTGCTGACCGTTCGTGCAGCCCCGGAACTGCCGGTGATCTGAAGGAGGCCCCGGGACATGAAGCTCCCCTATGACACGGACGCAGGTATCGGCACCCGCGCCACCCTGGGTGTGATCGTGCTGGAAACCGACGAAACGCTGGAGCCGGAATTCTCCCGGATGATGGCGCAAGAGGGCGTGGCGCTCTATCACAGCCGCATCCCGATGGTGCCGGAAGTGCGCCCTGAGACGCTGGCGCAGATGCAAGCGGATCTGCCTGCCTCGGCAAAGCTCTTTCCGTCAGCGGCAGACTTCGACGTGATCGGTTATGGCTGCACCTCGGCCTCCACCGTGATCGGCTCCGCCAAGGTGGCTGAGGCCGTTCAGACCGTTCTGCCGGACGCCAAGGTGACTGATCCGCTGGCCGCCATCATTGCGGCAGGCAAGGCGCTGGGCGCTGCCAGGTTTGGGTTTGTGACGCCATACCTGCCGGAGGTTTCAGCGCAGATGCGCGCCAAGCTGGAAGCAGCAGGGTTTGCGATTGCAGGTTTCGGATCGTTTGAACAGATGGACGACCGGGTGGTGGCCCGGATAACCGAGGCAGCCATTGCAGAAGCTGCCAAAAAGGCGGTCACTCAGGGAGACTGCGATGCGATCGTGATCTCCTGCACCAACCTGCGCTGCCTGCGGATCATTCCGGAGATTGAGGCGCAAACCGGGGTGCCGGTCATATCCAGCAACCAGGCGCTTGGCTGGCATATGCTGCGGCTTGCCGGCGTGACAGATCCGCAACCGCAGTTCGGTAAGCTGTTCACTCTGCCGCTGGCGGACTGACCGCTAAAATTGTCCGGGAATTGCCAGCTGGCAACCTGCGGCAGGCTGCCCCACGGGAGCGGCACAGTCTGCGCTTGTAATCCGCGTGCAGGCTGCCACAGATTGTCTCCGGAAACCTGAATTGCTCCAGCGAGGAAGCCCGGATGCCTGCCGCACGCCCCGAAAACCGGAATGTTCTGTTCATCATCATTGACCAGTTGCGCGCAGACTGCCTGTCGGGCGCGCTGGCGGAGCATGTGGACCTGCCGAACATCCGCGACTTCATGCAGGAGGCGGTATCGTTCAACCGGCATTTTTCTGTGACCAACCCCTGCGGACCATCGCGCGCGTCGATCCTGACCGGGCAGTACGCGATGAACCACCGCTCGGTCCGCAATGGCACGCCCTTGCGCCATGACACGCCGAACATCGCCACCGAGATGCGCAAGGCAGGCTATCTGCCGATGCTGTTCGGCTATACCGACACCTCTCAGGACCCGCGCGCTTTTGACGCCAACGATCCCGCGCTTCGGACTTATGAATACCCGATGAACGGCTTCCATGAAGTAACCGAGATGCGGCTGGAAATGTCCTATCCCTGGCAATCGCATCTGATGAGCCGCGGCTATGAGTTCGAAAACTACTGGGACGTCTACAAACCGGTCTCACCGGAGGGCGGCGCGCCCAGGCTGAACGGTCCGGCGCTGTACGCGGCGGAGGACAGCGATACCGCCTTCCTCACAAACTCATTCCTCAACACGATGCCGGCCCACGGCAAGGACAGCTGGTTTGCGCATCTGACCTACATCCGCCCGCACCCGCCGCTGGTGGCGCCGGCGCCCTATAACAGCATGTATGACCCGGCCAGCCTGCCGCTGCCGCAGCGGCTGGCAAATGCGGAACAGGAAGTCGGCCAGCACCCGTTCTTTGGCCCGCTGCTGCGCAAGAGCACCGCCGCCAGCTTTGTTGAGGGCTTCCCGGATCTGGAGTCATCGGATGAGAACATCCAGACCCTTCGCGCGGTTTATCTGGGTCTGGCGACGGAAGTGGATCATCATGTCGGGCGTGTGATCCGGTTCCTGAAGGACAGCGGGCAGTACGGCAACACCATGGTGGTGATCACCGCAGACCATGGCGAGATGCTGGGCGACCGCCACTCCTGGGGCAAGATGACAGTCTATGACGCCGCCTATCACACGCCGCTGATAATCCGGGTGCCGGGTAACGAGGAGCACGCGGGCGCCAGTCTAAATCACATCACCGAGTCAGTCGACGTGACACCGACCATCCTGGAATGGGTGGGGCAGGAGGTGCCGAATTCCATGGACGGGCGCTCGCTGCTGCCGCTCCTGCGCGGACAATCACCGCAGGACTGGCGGCAGTATTCCTTCTCGGAGCTGGATTTCTCGGAGCCGCTTGAGCCGACGCTGTGGCAGCAGGAGCTTGGCACCACCGCCAGCGATTCCTGCCTT
>NZ_CP083553.1:0-77500 GCF_025144465.1 Leisingera sp. S132 | reverse complement strand
CAGCGTCGGCTGACGCTTGGCAAACAGACCGCCGCCGATGCGGCGTTCGCTGACCTGACTCCAGCGGGGATGCGAGACATTGGGATTCACATTACTGTAGAAGCCGTACTCGCGCGGGTTGGCCATGTTCCAGCTGGTGGGCGGTTCCTCGTCGGTTAATGTGATCCGCACCACCGACTTGATCGACTTGAAGCCGTATTTCCATGGCACCACCAGCCGCAGTGGCGCGCCGTTCTGGTTTGGCAGCGGCTTACCGAAGATCCCGGTCGCCATGATCGACAGCGGGTGCATCGCCTCATCCAGGCGCAGGCCTTCGCGGTAAGGCCAGTCCAGCACCTTGTAGGCGGTGCCTGGCATCTCCGACGGGCGGTAAAGGGTTTCAAAGGCAACGTACTTGGCCTCATCCTGCACGCCTGCCATGTTCAGGAGGTCGGCCAGCTCAAATCCCTGCCAGGGAACCACCATCGACCAGGCCTCGACACAGCGGAAGCGGTAGATGCGCTCCTCCAGCGTCATCTCCCCCAGGATCTGCTCAATGGAATAGTCGCCCGGATTGTCCACCAGACCGTCGATCTTCACGCTCCAGGGCTGTGTGGTCATCCGGCCGGCATAGGCCGAGGGGTCGCTCTTGCCCGTGCCGAATTCGTAGAAATTGCAGTAGCTCGTCACCTCTTCCCAGCTGTTGGGCTCCAGCCCCTCCTCTGCCTTCGCCCGGCTGCCCAGCGCTGCTGCCAGCCCGGTGCCCGCCAGCCGCGCCATCATTTGGCGCCGGTTCCAGAACGCCGCCTCCGGGGTGCTGTCAGCAAGGGTCAAATTATTGTTCCAGCGGCGCGCCATCTGCGTCTCCTGATTAAAATAGCCCCCCTTGAGGTAACGGCCTTGGATGCAAAACCCAAAACATATCCTGTCACGACTGCGCGAGAGGACTGTAACGTATCCCTGCCGCAGCCATCCCACCGCAATTTCCCCGCTTCACCCCGGCGGCGAAACCCTTATGCTGGCCGGAAACGGAAACCAGACCGGGCAGATCACCATGAAATCCCTTATTGCACCGCTGATAATGCTGGCTGCCGCTGCCCTGGCAGGCTGCGCCAGCGCGCCTTCTGCCACCAGGAACGATGTTGAGGAGCTGGCGCTGGCGCTGCAATCCATGGACCCGCAGGTGGACCCGGCAGAGGCCCGCCGCGCGGCCGAGATTGCTTACAACCACTCTGCGCGGCTGGCCGAGCAATATGATGTCACCACCTCGCCGATCATCCACAACACGCTGGTGAACAGCGGCGTCAAGGCGCGCGGCATCTGCGTGCATTACGCCGAGGACATGCAAGCCCGCCTCAACCAGGAGAACTTCCGGACGCTGACGATGCTGCGCGCCATTGCCGAGCCGAAGAACGAGTTCCGCATCGATCACTCCACTGCGGTGATCGCAGCCAAGGGCGGCGGCATTTACGAGGGCATCGTGCTCGACCCCTGGCGCTATGGCGGCAAGCTCTACTGGTCGGCCACCACCGAGGATCCCCGGTATGACTGGGAACCCCGCCTGAAGGTTTTGCGCCGGAAGTATGAGCGGCGGATGGCCAAGGAAGCGGCGGGGTGAGCAGCCTGCCGCGCCGCTAATGCTCCGCACCCGAGGCAGCTGCCCTGAACTGACCAGGCGTCAGCCCGAATTCCTTCTTGAAAGCGCTGATGAAATTGGATGCGCTTTCATAGCCTGCCTCCAAGCCGATACTCGTGACTGCATCGTTTGTGCTTTCCAGCATCTTCCTGGCCTGATCCAGCCGGCGCTGCTTGCGCCACTTCGCGGGTGACACTCCGAAGATCCGCCGGAATTCCCGGTTAAAGGTGGGCACAGAACGCCCCGAAAGCGCAGCAAGATCTGCAGTGCGCAGATCGTGGTCCTGAAAAGCCTTGGCAACATGGGCGACCGAGCGGCGGTGCCGCGTGCTCAGGCTGCCTGCAAGCGTATTGGCCACCCTGCCGCGGCCATGCAGCAGCGCAAGCAGCATTATCAGCTCCACCAGTTTCAGGCGCGCTAGGTCCGCATCCACCTGCAAGCTGTCGTACACCGCCACAAGCCCGCTCATGAAGGCTGCCAGGTTTTGGCTTGCCGGAATGGTTTCAAGACCAGCGGGCGCATCCTCTTGCCCGCCGCCCAAGCGAGTCAGCATTTCACCGACGAGCACCGGGGACAAGAAGATCATCATCGCCTCGAGCGGGCCGTCCTGGCAACGGAAATCCGACTGCAACCGTACATTCGGCGGAATGATAATCAGTTCGCCGGCCCGGATTTCGGTGCAGACTCCCCCGGCTTCAAAAAACCGCTCGCGCCCTTTCAGCAAATAACAGACGCAAACTTCGCTGCAGACAAGTTCCAGTTCACGCAAATCTGCGTGCAATACCTTGTGCATCAGCCGCCCATGCCTGCTCGACAGAATTTCCCGGGTAAAGGAAAAGGCGGCCAAAGCCTCAGGGATCACAATCAGCTTGTTCTGTGTCCGGGTCACGCGGCTGCTCCACAGGTTGATCTGTTCAGACCGCGGGCAATTGCTTTTTTGCACATGCGGCAAACTAATCAGAGTTTCTGATCCGATTGCAATATCTTTGATCAGGTTGCGTTAGCGGAGGCAGGGCGCTGCAGGCAAAGAGCGGGTCACCAAAAGATGAAAAGGAGACCCCGATGAGCATTTGGGTAACGCTTGAAATGGAAGTGGCCGAAGGACAGTTTGGCAAACTTGAACCCTTTCTGGCCGAACGATTGCCAGCGGTGCGCGGCTTTGACGGCGCCCTGTCTGTCACAGTCTACTATGAGGCGGAGACACGCGGCCTGCTGATCGTCGAGGAATGGCTCTCCAAGGAACATCATGCCGCCTATATCCAGGCGATCACCGATAATGGCGTTCTGGCGCAATTGGCCTCGTTCATGACAGCGCCGCCGAAGGTGCAGTATTTCAAGAGGCTGGTAATCTGATGCCGGAGAGCTTTGCCGGCCTTACGCGCCGGGACTTCATGGCCCGCACCGCAATGACCACTGCGGCAATCGGCATACTTCCCTCCTTTGCAACAGCGGATTCCACGGCTGAAGTGCGTTTCCGTTTGGTCAAACCCGGCGCGGCCTGTGTAGCCGGGAAGCTAAAGGAACTGCGCCAAAGCCCGGGTTCGGTCAGCCAACTGGTTCTGGCGGGGGAGGACTGCTGCCTGATCCTGGTGGGGCGGTGTTCGCACACCGGGTTGCGCCGCCTGGAGCTGTAGCGCATCACTCGAAAGACCAAAAAGGCCCGCTGTCATCAGCGGGCCTTTCTGTTTTTCCACCCTCAATGCACCACGGCATCATCGGGCCGGGGCCGGTCCGACATCCCCAGCCGGTCACCGATGATCAGCCCATCGCTGCCAGCCGAGACCGGCACGGTGTCGCCATCCTTGATCTCACCACCCAGCAGAGCTTCCGCGAGAGGGTTCTGCAGCGCACGCTGGATCACCCGTTTCAGCGGCCGGGCACCGAACACCGGATCATAGCCCTCATCCGCCAGCCATGTCTTGGCAGCCTCGTCCAGCTCCAAAGCAATCTTGCGTCCCGCAAGCCGTTTCAGCAGCCGTGCCAGCTGGATCTCGACAATGCCGTCCATATCGGCGCGCGCCAGCCGGTCAAAAATGATGGTCTCATCCAGACGGTTCAGGAACTCGGGCCGGAAATGCGCCCGGACCGCGTCCATCACATCACGCCGCGCGTCAGACGCATCAGCGCCTTCCGGCAACTGGCTCAGCGCCTGCGCGCCAAGGTTGGAGGTCAGCACGATCAGCGTCTGCTTGAAGTCCACCGTGCGGCCCTGTCCATCGGTCAGCACGCCGTCATCCAGCACCTGCAACAGCACGTTGAACACATCCGGATGCGCCTTTTCGACCTCGTCGAACAGCACCACCTGGTAGGGTCGGCGGCGCACGGCCTCGGTCAGCGCCCCGCCCTCGTCATAGCCGACATAGCCCGGAGGCGCGCCGATCAGCCGGGCAACGGAATGCTTTTCCATATACTCCGACATATCGATGCGCACCATCGCGTGCTCGTCGTCGAACAGGAAACCCGCCACCGCTTTCGTCAGCTCCGTCTTGCCGACACCAGTGGGCCCAAGGAACAGGAAAGAGCCCAGCGGACGGTTCTCGTCATTCAGCCCCGCGCGCGCCCGGCGCACCGCATTGGCCACCGCAGTGACGGCGGCGTTCTGGCCAATCACCCGGCGGTGCAGCTCATCTTCCATGCGCAGCAGCTTCTCGCGCTCACCCTCCAGCATCTTGGAGGTCGGGATACCGGTCCAGCGCTCGACAACGGCTGCGATCTGCTCGGGCCGCACGGCCTCCTCGACCATCAGCCCCTGCTCTTCCTGTCTTTCGGCATCGGCCAGCTGCTTCTCCAGCCCCGGAATGACGCCATAGGAAAGCTCCCCTGCCTTGGCGAGGTTGCCCTCCCGCTTGGCAATGTCCAGTTCGGCACGGGCGCGGTCCAGCTGTTCCTTCAGGTCGCGGGCCGAGGCCAGCTTGTCCCTCTCCGACTGCCACTGGGCGGTCATCTCAGCGGACTGTTCCTGCAGCTCAGCCAGTTCCTTCTGCAGCTTTTCCAGCCGGTCCCTGGAGGCGGCATCGTCTTCCAGCTTCAGCGCCTCTTCCTCAATCTGCATCTGCAGGATCTGCCGGTCGAGCGCATCCAACTCCTCCGGTTTGCTGTCCACTTGCATCCGCAGGCGGCTGGCCGCCTCATCCATCAGGTCGATTGCCTTGTCCGGCAGGAAACGGTCGGTGATATAGCGGTTCGACAGCGTCGCCGCTGCCACCAGTGCCGCATCGGCAATGCGCACACCGTGGTGCAGTTCATACTTCTCCTTGATGCCGCGCAGGATCGATACGGTGTCCTCCACCGTCGGTTCCGTCACCATCACCGGCTGGAACCGGCGGGCAAGGGCTGCGTCCTTCTCCACGTATTTGCGGTATTCATCCAGCGTGGTCGCACCGACGCAGTGCAGCTCACCGCGCGCCAAGGCCGGCTTGATCAGGTTGGCCGCATCCATCGCGCCGTCAGATTTACCCGCACCGACCAGCGTGTGCATCTCGTCGATGAACAGGATGATCTCGCCCGCAGCCTCGGTGACTTCGGTCAGCACCGCCTTCAGGCGCTCCTCGAATTCACCGCGGTACTTCGCACCGGCAATCAGCGCGCCCATATCCAGCGACAATAGCTTCTTGTCGCGCAAGCTCTCCGGCACATCGCCATTGATGATGCGCAGCGCCATGCCTTCGGCAATTGCGGTCTTACCCACGCCCGGCTCACCAATCAGCACCGGGTTATTCTTGGTTCGGCGGCTCAGCACCTGCATTGAGCGGCGAATTTCCTCGTCCCGCCCGATGATCGGGTCGATTTTGCCCTCGCGGGCCGCCTCGGTCAGGTCGCGGGCATACTTTTTCAGCGCGTCATAGCCTTCTTCGGCAGTTGCCGAGTCAGCCGTGCGTCCCTTTCGGATATCGTTGATCGCTTCATTCAGCTTCTGCGCAGAGACAGCCCCGGCCTCCAAAGCATCCTTCGCCTTGGACTTCACCATGCACAGCGCCATCAGCAGACGCTCGACCGGCACAAAGCTGTCGCCTGCCTTCTCGGCAATCTTGGCGGCCTCATCCAGCACCTTGGCGGTCTGCCCGTCCAGATAGACCTGGGCCGCATCGCCGCTCACCTTGGGCTGTTTGGCAACTGCAGCCTCGACGGCCTCCACGACACGCGACGGCACCCCGCCCGCGCGGGAGATCAGGTTGCTCGCCAGCCCTTGATCGTCATCCATCAAAGCTTTCAGAATATGCTCCGGCACCAGTCGCTGGTGCCCCTCGCGCATCGCAATGGTTTGCGCCGCCTTCACGAAACCGCGTGCACGCTCTGTGAACTTGTTCAAGTCCATCTTGCTCTCCTTTATCAAGCGCCCTGTTATTGGCAGCGCCCGCTATGCGGCACGCCCCGGTCTGGGCCTCAAGGTTCAATTTGGGAAGCGATCCCGCCGCTTCAACCCATATTCGCTGGAAAAGGTGAGCAAATCCCTGACCTGCGTCAACTTTATGCCCGGACGGCACCCCAGGCGCAGCCGCGCCGTGCGCTAGCGCGGCGCCGGGCCCAAAAGCCGCAAAATGGCCTGCAGGGGCATCTTCGGCTGCGGGAGCGTCCCGCTGTGCCTTGCTCAACCACAGCCCCTTGCGTATGAAACGCCAGTTTCCTGCCGAACCCGCCACATAAGGACCCCGCCATGACCCAAGCCCCGCGTGCCGACGACCGCCTGATTGTTGCCATGGATGTCCCCAATGCGCTGGCCGGGCTGAAGCTCGCCGAGCAGCTGGGCGATGCGGTCTCCTTCTACAAGATCGGCCTTGGCATGCTGACAGGCGGCGGCCTCGCGCTGGCCAATGAGCTGAAGCAGGAGCACGGCAAGCGCATCTTCCTCGACATGAAGCTCTTTGACATCGGCGCCACCGTGGAAAACGCGGTGCGGGGCCTGGCGCAATTCGACCTCGACTTCCTCACCGTGCATGGCGACCCCTATGTAGTGCGCGCAGCTAAGGAAGGTGCCGCGGGCAAGGACCTCAAGATTCTCGCTGTCACCATCCTGACTTCGCTGGACCGCCAGGATCTGGACGGCGCGCTGATCAAGGCCGGCGCTGTGCAGGATCTGGTGCTGGAACGCGCAGGCAACGCCTTTGCAGCCGGCGCCGACGGCGTCATCGCCAGCCCGCAGGAGGCCGCGCTGATCCGCGCCCTGCCCGAGGCTGAGGGTAAGCTGATCGTCACTCCGGGCGTGCGCCCGGCTGGCGCCGATCTGGGCGACCAGAAACGCGTCGCGACGCCGGCCAGAGCGATTGCAGACGGCGCTGACCATATCGTGGTGGGCCGCCCGATCTGGAAGGCAGACAGCCCCCGCGCCGCAGCAGAGTCCATCCTGGCGGAACTGGCAGGCGCAAAAGCGTAGAGACGCCAAGCCATTTCCAGCAAGGGCAGCAACGGCTCTATTGCCTTGCCGCGTGTCCTCCCTTCATCCGATTGCCTAAATTTTAGGCAGAAAGAAAAATGTGCGGCAAGTGCACTATTTCCGGACCTGACCTCCCGCCGGCCGGCAATGACGTTGCGTCAAGCCGCTCATTTCGCTGACGAAACCCGCCGCCGGGGCAATTTCTGCGCCAAATCGTCCTGTGCCTCAAAAAGCACACCCGGAGGACCCGCTGCCAACACTTGCCGCCGCAAACTTTGCGAAACTGTTCCATGTGGGAGATTCTCATCTTGAGACACTCCCCAGACGGGCTTTTCTTCCTGAGACCCGTCACCTTTCCCCCCGCATACCAGCGGGGGATCTTTCTTTTCAGAGCACAGTCACACAGCCCGCACCGCAAGATATTCGCGCAGCCGGTCCGCAAAATGAGGCACTGCCAAGGGGTGCGCGCAATAGGCCTCTGGCGCCATCAGCGCCCAGCCCTGCCCCTCGTTTCCGAACCGGACCGCGCTGACAGTCTCGGCAGGCAGATGCGCGGCAAAGAACCAGACCCGCCCGTGCGGCCGCTGGTAGGCCTTCGACCAAATCAGCAGTTCCGGCCTCAGGACCAGCCCGACCTCTTCGCGCGTTTCGCGCAGCGCACAGGACGCCGGGCTTTCATCTGCCTCACGCCCGCCGCCTGGCAGATCCCAATAACCGGGATAGGGAATTTCCGGCTTGTCATCGCGCTGGATGACCAGCAGATCCTGTCCCAGAAACACTGCCAGCTTTGCGCCGGCAAAATCTTCGCCTGCTGTTGTCATGATCTGTCACTTGGTCCTCCGGCACGCTAAAGACAAGGCCTGCGCTGCAAGTTAGACTTGCCCATCCACGACCTTAACCCGCCGTACCCATGCACGCCCTCTGCCGAAACTGCCTCAGCCAGATTCCTCCCGCCCGGCGCTGCCCCCATTGCGGCAGCCCGCGGATCAAGGCGCATGCGGAGCTGTTCTCCCTCACCATCGCCCATATGGATTGCGATGCCTTTTATGCCAGCGTCGAAAAACGCGACAATCCTGAGCTGGCGGCCAAGCCGGTGATCATCGGCGGCGGCAAGCGCGGCGTGGTTTCTACCGCCTGCTACATTGCCCGCGTCCGCGGGGTGCGATCCGCCATGCCGATGTTTCAGGCGCTGAAGCTCTGTCCCGATGCCGTGGTGATCAAGCCGCGGATGAATGTCTACGTCGAGGTCAGCCGCGAGATCCGCAAGATGATGAATGAGCTGACCCCGGATGTGGAACCGCTGTCGCTGGACGAGGCGTTCATGGATCTCACCGGTACCGAAAAACTGCATGGTGCGCCGCCTGCGTTGATGCTGGCCCGTCTGGTCAAGCGCATGAAGGATGAGCTGGGCGTCACCGGCTCCATCGGCCTTTCCCATAACAAGTTCCTAGCCAAGGTTGCCTCCGATCTCGACAAGCCGCGCGGGTTCTCGGTGATCGGCAAAGCGGAGACGAACGATTTCCTGCGCGAAAAACCGGTGCGGCTGATCTGGGGCATCGGCCCGGCTGCTCAGGAAAGCCTGGACAAGGCCGGCATCAGAACCTTCTCCGACTTGTTGCGCTGGGACCGCGAGGCACTGCACAGCCGCTTCGGCTCCATGGGCGACCGCCTCTGGCACCTGGCCCGCGGCCAGGACCGGCGCCGGGTCTCAGCCCATGCCCCGGTCAAGTCGATCTCCAATGAGACCACCTTCTTTGAGGATACCGCCTGCCCGGAGGTGCTCGACGGCCACCTGTGGCGGCTGGCAGAGAAAGTGTCTGACCGGGCCAAGGCGCGGGAACTGGCGGGCCGGGTGGTGACGCTCAAACTGAAACGCGCCAACCATTCGGCGCTGACCCGCCGCGTCACCCTGCGCAGCCCGACCCAGATTGCCGACCGCATCTACCGCACCGCCCGCAGCCTGCTGGATCAGGTCGGCAACGAGGGCCCCTACCGGCTCTTGGGCTGCGGAATTTCAGACCTGGTGTCCGAATCGCAGGCAGACGACAGCGGTGACCTGCTGGACCCGAATGCAGGCAAGCGGGCAGAAGCCGAACGCGCCACCGACGCCATCCGCAGGAGATTCGGAGACGGCGCGATCCTGAAGGGCCGCGCCCTGCGCTGAACGGGACGCCGCTATTCTGCAGCCAGCGGCAGTTCCTCCCGCCCGATGGATGCGATTTCCGCCACCACCTGGCTCAGCAGCGTCTGCAGCGCATCAAAGTCCGCATTGGGGCGGATGCTGGCCTCATCCATGTACAGCGCCCGGTCGATCTCGATCTGCACCGCATGCTGGCGCCGCGACGGGCGGCCATAAGTCTGGGCAATATAGGCACCAGCAAAGGGCGTGTTGCGTGCCACGCGCAGCCCGGCGACGGCAAAGGCCGCCTCGATCCGGTCCACGACGCCGCCATCCGCAGCCGCCCCGAAACGGTCCCCCAGCACGATCTCGGGTTTGCCCGCACCGCGCGGGGCCATCGCGTCGACGGCTTCATGCGGCATCGAATGGCAATCCACCAGAATCGCCTGCCCGAATTGCGCGTGCGCCTGATCCAGCAGGCCTTTCAGCGCCTGGTGATAGGGATGCCAGCATGTGCGGATCCGCCGCTCTGCCTCCGCCAAAGGCAGTTTGCCGCTGTAGATCGCCCGGCCATTGGCCACCACCCGCGGAATCACCCCCAGGCCGGAGGCCACCCGCGGGTTCTGGCCGCGCTTCTGCACCCCCTCAATCACCGCCGGATCCAGCTCATCCGGCGAACGGTTCAGATCCAGATAGGCGCGCGGTTTCAGCGCCTTCAGCAGCGGCGCCCCGAACTCCGGCGCCGCCTGAAACAGCTGATCGACAAAGGCGTCTTCCGAACTGCGGATCTCCGTCCGCCCCAGAATCGATTGTGCCAGAAAGGAATCGGAATAGTCCGTGCCGCTGTGCGGAGAGGCAAAAACCACCGCCGAGGCCAGTTTCTGCGGGGAAATCACGGAAAACGCTGTATCAGGCATCCTTGCTCCGGTGCTTCTTGTGCAAGAAACAGCATATCGCGGAAATTTCTGCGGTCAAAAGCTCTTGCGCACCCCGGCGACTCTATTTATAGACCCCCTCACCGGCGCGGCACCCCGCGCCCCTTTCACTTCTAAGGGGCCGGAACGCAGCGCAGGCCAGAGTGGGCGATTAGCTCAGCGGTAGAGCACTTCGTTGACATCGAAGGGGTCACAAGTTCGATCCTTGTATCGCCCACCATTCATTCATTGCTTCGGCTCCGGCCCAAGCACCCGCTAACCCAGGCGCTGGTTCGCGCCGCAGACAAGGAGAGAGACCATGAAGGTCAAGAACTCGCTCCGTTCGCTGAAGAACCGGCACCGCGATTGCCGGGTTGTGCGCCGTAAAGGCCGCGTGTACGTGATCAACAAGACCCAGCGCAAGTTCAAAGCGCGCCAGGGCTAAGATCCGCCACAGCGACATGCAGAAAACCGCATCATCCGATGCGGTTTTTTTGCGTTTGGGAGTCTGCTTCGACTGGCATTGAAAAAGCAGGAGCTCCCGCGCCCGCGGCTTCTCCGGGCTGCGCCCGGATGAAACCTGGCGGCCTTTGGGCGTGGCACCGCGCGGAGCGCGGTGCCACGCCCAAAGGGAGCGGATCTGTCCAAAGATCCAGCGACGGGCGGGAGCCGCCCGTCCGGTTTTGCCAGCCAGCAGCAGGCTGCGACTTTCTGACTGTTTCAGTCGGAAATTTATTGCATCTGCTGTCAGATGCTTTAATCGACTCTTTCAGTCGGAAATCTGATCTAACTAAGAACGGGACATCCAATGCTGAAAGCCACAACCGTACTGGCCGGCGCGCTGACCGCAGCCATTGCCACCACTGCTGCTGCCGAGGGCGAACTGAACATCTACTCCTCGCGCCATTACGATACCGACGAACAGCTTTACTCGGACTTCGAAACGGCCACCGGCATCACCATCAACCGGATCGAAGGCAACGCAGATGAGCTGATTGCCCGGATGAATGCCGAAGGCGAAAACTCACCGGCAGACATCCTGATCACCGTTGACACCTCGCGCCTGACCCGCGCCAAAGAAGCCGGTGTCCTGCAAAGCATCGACAGCGACGTGCTGGAGACCCGGGTTCCGGCCTACCTGCAGGATGAGGACAATCAGTGGTTCGGCTTCAGCCAGCGCGCCCGTATTATCTTCTTCGACAAGGACGGGGTGGCCAACCCGCCGCAGACCTACCTGGATCTTGCCGATCCCGCCTACAAGGGCCAGGTTTGCATCCGCTCGTCCAAGAACACCTATAACCAGACCCTTCTGGCTTCCATTGTCACCCACCACGGAGCCGGGAAGGCACGTGAATGGGCCGATGGCGTGGTCGCCAACATGGCCCGCGATCCGCAGGGCGGCGACACCGACCAGATTCGCGGCCTGGTCTCCGGTGAATGCGGTATCGCCGTTGCCAACAGCTATTACTTCGCCCGCTCGATCCGCAAGGAGGTCAAGGGCGTGACAGAGAACCGTGATCAGATCGGCTGGCTGTTCCCCTCCCAGAACACCGAAGGCGCGCATATGAACCTGTCGGGCGGCGGCGTGGCCGTGCACGCTCCGAACAAGGAGAACGCCATCAAGTTCCTGGAATACCTCACCAGCGATTCCGCCCAGGCGTATTTCTCGGCCGGCAATGACGAATACCCGGCTGTGTCCGGCGTCGGTTTGGCCCCGTCGATCGCGGCGCTTGGCCACTTCAAGCCGGATGATGTGAACCTGTCCGAAGTTGCCAAGAACCTGCCCGAGGCACAGAAGATCTTCAACGACGCCGGCTGGAAGTAACCAGGCCCGGCACATGGCCTGCAAAGGCGCGGCACTGGCCGCGCCTTTTTCTTTGCGCCCGCCGCGTTCCGCCTGCGGCCCGGCCGCGGCCTCTGGTTTGACTGGACCGGCCCGCCCCCTTGCGCCTATAGGTTGCCGCGTCCCGGATCACCTGGGTAATTCAGGCGCAGCAGGACCTGCGTCTCACGCTTGGGGGAGCGAAACAATGAACCGTCTGCCAGTCACCATCATCAGCGGCTATCTGGGCGCGGGCAAGACCACTCTGATCAACCGCCTCCTGGCCGAGGATCACGGGCTGAAACTGGCCGTAATCGTCAACGATTTCGGCGCGGTCAACATTGATGACGCCCTGATCCAGGACACCGAAGGCGGCAAGATCGCCCTGACCGACGGCTGCGTCTGCTGCACCATGGGGGATGACCTGTCTCTAGCGCTGCGCACCGTACTAAACCGCCCGGAACAGCCCGACCACTTGGTGATCGAGGCCAGCGGTATCTCCGACCCCGTTGCCATCGCCAATTCCGTCCTGAATGAATCCGGCCTCAGCTACGGCGGGATCGTCTCCCTGGTGGATGCGGAAAACGCCGCGACCCTGCTGAACGATCCGCTGGTAGCCCCGCAGGCAGAACAGCAGATCCGCGCCGCGGACCTGGTGATTGCGACAAAATGCGACGAGCTTTCGGCAGAGCTTTCGGCGCTTCTGGAGAAGGCCGGCGCACGCACCCCCACGGTACTGAACGGTTCACCGGTGGCAGAGCTTCTGTTTGACGTGGTGCCTCTGCCAAAGGGCCGCGCGGTGGCGGCGCACCCCGCCTATACCACCTGGCAGCACCGCAGCGGCACCGTGCTGGACCGCCGCGCACTGGGGGACAAGCTGGCAGCGCGGCCTGCCGGGCTGTACCGGATGAAGGGCTTTGTGCTGACCACCGGCGGCGCCTATGAGCTGCATGTGGTGGGCCGCCACGTTGAGGCCAAACGCTGTGAGGCGGAGGAAACGCTTTTGGTCGGCCTTGGTCCTTCAGACCGGATTTCCCACGAAGAAATTGAGGCCTGGTGGGCGGCATGAGCCGCTCCACCCGCCCGAACCGCGCCAGGAAAATTCGATTTTCCTGGCAAGAATTTTCCGAAAATCTGGCGCCTACCGCCGCCGCCCGACCTGTCGGCAGATCAGGATCACCGGCAGCAGCCCCACCGCCATGATCACCAGCGACGGCACCGCCGCCCCTTCCAGCCGCTCGTCCGCGGCCAGCCTGTGCGCCTGCACCGCCAGCGTGTCGAAATTGAAGGGCCGCATGATCAGGGTCGCGGGCAGCTCCTTCATCACATCGACAAAGACAATCAGCAGCGCTGTCAGCAGACTGGGTGTCAGGATCGGCAGATGCACCCGCCGCAGCATGCCCATCGGCCCCTGCCCCAGCGACCGTGCCGCCGCATCCATGTTGGAATGCATCGTGGCCTGGCCGCCCTCATAGGCGCCCAAGGCCGCAGCCATGAAGCGCACCCCGTAGGCCGCGACCAGCAGCCAGATGGAGCCCGTCACCAGCAAGCCGGTGCGGATTCCGAAGGCCTCCCGCATCCAGGCGTCCAGCGCGTTGTCAAAGACGGCAAAGGGAACAATCAGCCCCACCGCAATCACCCCGCCCGGCACAGCATAGCCCAGCCGCGCGAAATAGGCCGCGGCCGCGGACACCCGGCCAGGCCGCAGCCGCTGGTAAAAACCCAGGCATACCGCCGCCGCCACCGTCAGGACCGCCGCCGCCGTGGCCAGGGTGATCGAATTGGTGGTGAAATCAATATAGCGGCGGCTGAAAAGGTTCTGTTCGGAGTCAAAGCTCATCGTAAACAGCACCGCCACCGGCAGCAGGAAGCCCAGCACCACCGGCACCGCACATAAGAAGACAGCCGCCGCCGCCTTGATGCCGCCCAGCTCGGCCGGAGCCATCTGGTTGTGATGCTTGCCCGCGTGATGGTACTTCGCCCGCCCCCGCGTGGCCCGCTCCACCACCGCCAGCGTCAGTGCGAACCCAAGCAGGCACAGCGCCAGTTGCGCCGCGCCGCCGCGGTCGCCCAGCGAGAACCAGCTGGTGTAGATGCCGGTGGCAAAGGTCTGCACCCCAAAATAAGACACCGTGCCAAAATCCGCGATGGTCTCCATCACTGCCAGCAGTACGCCCGAAGCAATGGCCGGCCGTGCCATCGGCAGGCTGACCAGCCAGAACGCCTGCCAGGAGTTCTTGCCCAGCGCCCGCGCCGCCAAAAAGGCGCCTGCGCTCTGCTGCATGAAGGCCGCCCGCGCCAGCAGATAGACATAGGGGTACAACACCAGCACCAGCATCGCCGCCGCCCCGCCGGTGGAGCGGATCTCCGGGAACCAGTAGTCCCGCGGCCCCCAGCCGGTCGCCTCGCGCAAGGCAGACTGCACGATACCGGGATGGTCCAGGATATGGGTGTAGGCATAGGCCAGCACATAGGCCGGAAAGGCCAGCGGCAGCACCAGCGCCACCTCCAGCAGCCGGGCCCCGGGGAACCGCGTCATAGTCACCAGCCAGGCCGCGCCGGTTCCTATTGAAAACGTGCCAAGCGCCACCAGCACCACCAGCACCAGGGTTGTCAGCGAATATCCCGGCAGCACGGTCCCGGCCAGGTGGCTGATCGTCTCCGAGCCGCCGAACGCTGCCGCCAATGCCACTGCCACCATCGGCAGCAGACAGGACAGCGCAACCGCCCATGCCAGCACGGCAAAAACACCACCCCCGGCCTTTCCGCCGCGGCGGCGCCCGTGCGGCGCGTATTCTATGGGATCATTGGCAGCGGTCATTTGCGGCGGTCTTGGGTCCGGCAGAAGTCTCTCGGCACTCTATTTCGACTATTCCAGTCAGAAATTCCAGCCGGAAAGCGCGGCCCTGCCCCTTGGCTTCCCAAAACAGAAAACGGGCGCCCGTATCCGGCGCCCGTATTTGCCGTTTTGACAAACAGCTCAGTCGTAGGTCCGCTGATCCTCGATCACCAGACCGTCCTTGGGCAGCGCATCCGGCGCCACCACCTCAACCTTGCCCTTGAGCTTCAGAACCTCGGCCACGGACCGGGCAAAGGCAGTCTCATCCCCGCCTTTGGCTTCAATCTGCACGGTCATCGCGTCCATCTCGCCGTCGCGGCTGGCAATGACCCGCGCCCTGACGATCTCGTCATGCTTGTCGACCAGCGCGGCGACCTGCTCAGGCCGCACGAACATGCCCTTGATCTTGGTGGTCTGATCGGCGCGGCCCATCCATCCCTTGATACGCATATTGGTGCGGCCGCAGGGCGAGACGCCCGGCATCACTGCAGACAGATCGCCGGTGGCAAAGCGGATCAGCGGGTAATCGGGATTGAGCGTTGTCACCACAACCTCGCCCACCTCGCCAGGTGCCACCGGGTTGCCGGTGCCTGGTGTGACGATCTCGACGATGACATGCTCGTCAACAATCATCCCCTCCATCGCTGGGCTTTCATAAGCGATATTGCCCAGATCGGCGGTGGCATAACACTGCAGGCAGGAAATCCCGCGGTCGGCATATTCCTGACGCAAGCTGGGGAACAGCGCACCGCCGCCCACCGCCGCCTTGGAGAACATCAGCTCGACGCCCATCGCATCCGCCTTGTCGAGGATCACTTTCAAGTAATCCGGCGTCCCGGCATAAGCCGTGGCACCTACGTCATGCGCTGCCGTCACCTGCAGCTCGGTCTGACCAGTTCCTGCGGGCAGCACCGCAGCGCCAACCGCCCGCGCACCGTTTTCAAAGATCATGCCGGCAGGCGTCAGGTGATAGCCAAAGCAGTTCTGCACCACGTCGCCCTGGCCGATGCCAGCAGCATTCAGGAACCGCCCCATACGCCACCAGTCGCCATCAACGCCGCCCGGTTCATAAATCGGGCCGGGGCTTTGGAAGATATGAGCAAAGCCTGTCGCGGGCTTTACCGTAAAGCCGCCAAAGGGCGGATGCGCGGCCTGGGCGCGGCTCAGTTCGGATTTTCGCAGCACCGGCAATGAGGCCAGCGCCTCTGCCGAGGTCACCGCAGCCGGGTCCACCCCGTCCAGCATCCCGGCATAGCCGGGCGCGGATTTGGCGCGAGCGATCTGCTCCGGCAGCGCCTTGGCCAAGCCAGCCGCGCGTTCGTCACTGCTGCGGGTCTCAAGCGTATCAAAAAAGCTCATCACGTCATCTCCCCGCATCAGCTCAGCCACCTCTTGCGGCGACGGTAGGACCGTACGTCGCGGAAGCTCTTACGCCCTTCATCCGACATGCCGAGGTAGAATTCCTTCACGTCCGGATTCTCGCGCAGGTCCGCTGCCGGCCCGTCCATCACCACCCGGCCGGATTCCAGGATGTATCCGTAATGGGCATAGCGCAGGGCGACGTTGGTATTTTGCTCCGCCAGCAGGAAGGTCACCCCCTCCTGTTCGTTGATCGACTTCACGATCTCGAAAATCTGCTCCACCAGCTGCGGCGCCAGCCCCATCGACGGCTCGTCCAGCAGGATCGTCTCCGGCCGCGACATCAGCGCGCGGCCCATCGCCACCATCTGCTGCTCACCGCCCGAGGTATAGCCGGCCTGGCTCTTGCGGCGCTCCTTCAGGCGCGGGAAGTAATGGTACACCATCTCCAGATCTTTCTGGATGTCCGCACCGCTGTCGCGGCGGGTATAGGCACCGGTCAGCAGGTTTTCCTCCACCGTCAGGTGTTCAAAGCAATGGCGGCCTTCCATCACCTGGATCACGCCCTTCTTCACCAGCTCCGCAGGGTCCTGCTCATGCACATGCGCGCCGCGGTACTTGATCGACCCTTTGGTCACTTCGCCGCGTTCGGAATGCAGCAGGTTCGAGATCGCCTTCAGCGTGGTGGTCTTGCCAGCCCCGTTGCCGCCTAACAGCGCCGTGATGCCGCCCTTGGGCACATTCAGGCTCACGCCCTTCAGAACGAGGATCACGTGATTGTAGATCACCTCGATATTGTTGACCTCCAGCAGGGCCTCGGCCTGCACATCGGAAGTTTCGGCGGCGGTGTTCGCTGCATCCAGCATCAAAGCGTGTCCTCATACCTGTCCCGGTTCTTACCCGGGACCCTGTTTGCATGGTGCGGCGGCTCCCCGCCGCACCGGTTGCGTCCGGCCCCGCCAAGGCAAGGCCGGCGGGAGCCCATTACTTGCAGCCGGGCTCGATGTTGTTCTCGGACGCGTAGGCCGCCGAGTCCTCTTCGATCAGCTTTCCGATCACCTCGGTATCGGACGGTTTGAAGTCCGAAATCAGCGACCAGGTCTTGCTCTCCGCATCCCACTGGGTCACGCCAACCAGGCCAGGGCCGCCGTGATTTTCGCATGAGACATTGAAGCTCGGGCCGAAGTTCGGCATCCCCAGCGCTGCCATCTTGGCTTCGTCGATCACCAGCGCTTCCATGCCGTCGCGCATCATCGCCGGAGTGATTTCCGCGGTGCCGTGGATTTCCTGCGCGGTCTTGGCGGCTTCGGCTGCCAGCATCGCTGCGTACATGCCGCGGTTATAAAGCACGTTGCCAACCTGATCGCCGGCACCTGCGGCCTTGCCCGCATCGACGACATATTTCTGGATGTCGTCAAACACCGGGAAGTCGCGGCCTACGTTGTGGAAGGTCACCGCCTTGTAGCCATCGGCCTTGTCGCCCGCCGGCATCACGTCATGCTCGGCACCGGACCACCACACGCCGATGAAATTCTCCATCGGGAAGCGGATGTTGGCGGCTTCCTGGATCGCCACCTGGTTCATCACGCCCCAGCCCCACATCACGACATAGTCGGGACGGTCGCGGCGGATCTGCAGCCATTGCGATTTCTGCTCCTGGCCCGGGTGGTCCACCGGCAGGGCAACCAGCTCAAAGCCGTGCTTCTTGCTGAGTTCCTCCAGGGTGCGGATCGGCTCCTTGCCATAGGCGGAGTTGTGGTAAACCAGCGCAATCTTCTTGCCGCTGATGTCGCCGCCATTGGATTCCAGCAGATAGTTCACCACGCCCGAAGCGCCGTTCCAGTAGTTGGCCGGATAGTTGAACACATGGCTGAACACTTCGCCGTTCGCGGCCGAGGTGCGGCCGTAACCCATGGTGTGCAGCGGGATGTTGTCCGCGGTCACCTTGGGGATAAGCTGATAGGTGATGCCGGTGGACAGCGGCTGATAGATCAGCGCGCCCTGGCCCTTGGTGGACTCGTAGCATTCCACACCCTTCTCGGTGTTATAGCCGGTCTCGCATTCCACCACCTTGGCCTTGACGCCGCCGATGCCGCCGTCACGCTCGTTCAGCAGGGTGAAATAGTCGTTGTAGCCGTCCGAGAACGGGATGCCGCCCGCTGCATAAGGCCCGGTCCGGTAGCTGAGGTCCGGGAACACCAGGTCCGCCATTGCCGGACCGGCTGCCATCGCGGCGCCCAGCGCCAGTGTGGTCAGTGTCTTTTTCATCGGCTTAAATCCTCCCTTTGGTCTTATCCGATGGTTTCCAAAAACGGGGGTGGTCTTGCTTTTCTCCCCGCCAGCTCTCGAGGCCTCCCGCGTCAGTGCGGGAACGGCCACAGTCTCAGTTTCTCCTTGGCGACGCGCCACAGCTGCGCCATGCCGTGCGGTTCCGCGATCAGGAAGACGATGATCAGTGCCCCCACGATCACCAGCTGGAAATGCGCCACGATGTCGGTGGGCCAGCCCATCAGATCGACGCCCACCACCTTCAGCACCACCGGCAGCAGCACCAGGAAGGCGGCGCCGGCAAAGGAGCCGAAAATAGACCCAAGCCCGCCCAGGATCACCATGAACAGCACCAGGAACGATTTCTGGATGCCAAAGGCCTCGCCAACCTCGACCGCGCCCAGATAGACCGCAAAGAACAGCGCGCCGGAGATGCCGATGAAGAAGCCGGAGACCGCAAAGGCCGTCAGTTTCGCCTTCAGCGGGTTCACCCCGATGATCTCGGCGGCAATGTCCATGTCGCGGATCGCCATCCAGGTCCGGCCCACGGTGCCGCGGGTCAGGTTGCGGGCAATCAGCGCGCAAACAGCCAGGAAAATCAGGCAGAACAGATAGGTGGCCCAGGCCGGCGCATTGGGGCCAGTGATGATGATGCCAAAGGTGTCGCGCTCGGGCGCGTTGATCTGGCCCGAGGCGGAATAGTTGTAAAACCACGGCACCCGGTTGAACAGCCACACCAGAAAGAACTGCGCCGCCAGCGTCGCCACCGCCAGGTAGAACCCCTTGATGCGCAAGGACGGCAGGCCGAACAGCACACAGACCAACGCGGTGATGCCGCCCGCCAGGATCACATGAATGAACATGCTGACCTCCGGGAAGGCGGTCATCAGCTTGTAGCAGGCATAGGCGCCCACCGCCATGAACCCGCCGGTGCCAAGGCTGACCTGCCCGCAATAGCCGACCAGGATGTTCAGACCGATTGCCGCAATCGAATAGATCAGGAACGGCAGCAGGATCGCATTGGCCCAGTAATCATTGATCAGGAAGGGGATGAGGCCAAAGGCCACCGCCAGCACCGCGTAATAGCGGTAGCGGTCGAACTTGATCGGAAACGTCTGGCTGTCATCGGCATAGGAGACTTTGAAATCCCCGGCTTCACGGTAGAACATGTCTCAGATGCTCCCTTTCTGTTGCGCGTTGGCACTCTTGCCTGCGCGGATGCTGTTGCTGGTTGCTGCGGTGCTCATTCGATCTGCCCCCACTGGGCCTGCGCCGCGTCGCGCTGGTCGCGCGTCATCCGGTTCGACGGTTTGGCATAGCCGCTGCGCTCGCTGCCGCGCACCAGCCGCAAATAGGCGATGATGCCGGTGATCAGCCCGGCCGAGGCCAAGAGCGCCGCAGTCACCACCTGGGTTTCGCTGTAGCTTTCCGCCGACAGCGCCAGGTAGCCAAAGGCCCAGAAACCGGCCCAGGCAATGACGTTGATCACGGCGATCAGCTTGGTCATGCCGCACCCCCGGCATTAACCATTTTGTCAGATTTCCCGGCTTGGACACATTTTGCCCACTTCTTTGTGGAACCCTGTTCGCGGGTAGAGTGAGTGGAACCAATGACCGTGATTTTCGAGGAAATCCGGCGGCTGGAGGCCGCGCGGAAGAAGGGCGACATATCCGAGGCAGACTTTGCGAAGGCCAAGGGCCGGCTGCTGGAAACGGTGGAAGACGCAACCGTTCTGCCGCCCTTTGAGTTCGAACCGCCGCGGCGGCAGGCTGCCAGTACCGGTCCCGGCCCTTGGGGGACGGTGCTGATCGGGCTCTTGATGGCCGCGCTGCTGACCTTTGTGGCCGGGCAGCTGATCGGCAACATCACCATCGCCTTCACCCTGGTCGCCACGGTCTGCGCCGCCATCGTCATCGCCGCCTTCCGCAAGCTTGAGGGCTGAACAGTCCGGGTACAGATCATATGAGCCTCAGACCCGTTCAATGATCTTCTCCCCGAACAGCCCCTGCGGACGGAACACCAGGAACAAGAGCGCCAGCACATAGGCAAACCAGTTCTCGGTTGCGCCGCCCACCAGCGGGCCGACTGCGAATTCGAACAGCTTTTCGCCTACACCGATGATCAGCCCGCCGACAATCGCGCCGGGGATCGAGGTGAAGCCGCCCAGCATAAGAACCGGCAGTGCTTTCAGCGCGATCAGCGACAGCGAGAACTGCACGCCGGACTTGGTGCCCCAGACGATGCCCGCGACCAGCGCCACGAAGCCCGCAACCGACCACACCAGAACCCAGATGAAGTTCAGCGAGATGCCGACCGACAGCGCCGCCTGGTGATCATCCGCCACTGCGCGCATCGCCCGGCCCTGCTTGGTGTACTGGCTGAAGGCCACGAGGCCGGCCACCAGAAGCGCTGCAATCACGGTCGCCACGATATCCAGATTGTCGATAAAGAACCCGTAGCCGAAGATGTTAAAGGTGGTCTCGTCGATCCACAGGTTGATCCCCTGCGGCAGACCGACGTCCAGCGTCTTGATCTCGGAACCCCACATCAGGTCGGCGACACCTTCGAGGAAGTAGGCCAGGCCAATGGTGGCCATGAACAGGATGATCGGCTCCTGCCCGACCAGATGCTTCATCACCAGCACCTGCACCAGCCAGGCCAGCAGCACCATCACCGCGACCGTCAGCGCGATTGCCACGACGCCCGGAACATTCCATCCGAAGTGGGTGATATGGCCTCCAAAGACCGCGTTGATCAGATGCGAAAACGGCACCTGCCCCTGCATGATCCCCACCAGCGTCATCGCTGCAAACAGCGCCAGGACACCCTGGGCATAGTTGAAGATGCCGGAGGCCTTGTAGATCAGGACAAACCCCAGCGCGACCAGCGCATAGAGAACGCCCGCCATCAGGCCGTTCAGCGTCACTTCCATCGCAAAGACGAGTTGTTCGGGCATTACAGGCTCTCCTCGGAATTCTGCGCTGCGGCGGTGCACAAGGGGTGCACAGGGGGTGTACGGGTGTCACCCTGCCGGAGCCGGGTGCTGCTGCGGTGCAACTCAGTCATGGCTGACCCCCAGGTAGGCGTCGATCACATCCTGATTGTTGCGCACCTCATCGGGGGTGCCGTCACCGATCTTCTTGCCGTAGTCCATGACCACGACCCGGTCGCTAAGGTCCATCACCACGCCCATGTCATGTTCAATCAAGGCGATGGTGGTGCCAAACTCGTCGTTCACATCCAGAATGAAGCGGGACATGTCCTCTTTCTCCTCGACGTTCATGCCGGCCATCGGTTCATCCAGCAGCAGCAGCTTCGGTTCCGCCGCCAGCGCCCGCGCCAGCTCGACCCGTTTCTTCAGGCCATAGGGCAGGCGCGCCACCGGGGTTTTTCGGATGTGCTGGATCTCCAGAAAGTCGATGATCCGCTCCACAACCTCGCGGTTCTCGGTCTCTTCAGCCTCGGCCTTACCCTTCCACAGAGCCTGCGAAAACAGGCCTGTTTTCATATAGTTGAGCCGACCGGTCATAACGTTGTCCAGAACGCTCATGCCTTCGAACAGCGCGATATTCTGGAAGGTGCGGGCGATGCCCTGGCGCGCCACCTCATAGGGGCGCATCGGCGGGCGTTTCTTGCCGTGGAACAACACCTCGCCTTCCTGCGGCACATAAAAGCCGGAGATCACGTTCAGCATCGACGACTTGCCGGCGCCATTGGGGCCGATGATCGCGCGGATCTCGCCCTCGCGGATGTCAAAGGAGATATCCTGGATAGCCACCACACCGCCAAAGCGCAGGGTGATGTTTTTCATCTCCATCACCACACCGCCGATGGTGCGGCCATCCTCCGTCACGTAGCTTAAGGAATTGTCAAGCATAACAACGGCCTCCATATTTTTGCCGCATAGAAATTTTAAGATTTCCATGCGATACTTGTTTAAAACGAGCAGCAAGGAGATCGACGTTATGTTCGGCGAACTTGAGCATTCCTGCCTTCTGAAGATGGCACTTGAATGCAAGCAGATGGGCCTCAGCCAATCCGAAAGCCTGGCCTCCATCATGGAGCAGACTCACGGGTTCAGCTCCCACTTTAAGATCCAGCAGGTGGTCAACACGGCCTACAATCCCGGCCTCAACCCCGACCTGATCTGACGGCGGCCCGGCCTGCCCGGCACGGGGCAGGAATTTTTCCGGTGAAACGTGCATCATTCTGCGGCCACCTTGTGAACCGCCCCCGGTTTCACGTCCGCGTCGACAATGGTCAGCGTCGCCTTGATGGAACCCTTGCGGCCGTCCTCATAGGTCACTTCCGTCACTGTCGAGACCTTTTCCGAGCCGTCGTAAAGCGCGGTGATGATATCGTCGAACTTCTCTTCCACGATACGGCGGCGCACCTTGCGGGTGCGGGTCATCTCACCGTCATCGGCATCCAGTTCCTTGTGCAGAACCACAAAGCGGTGCACCTGACAGCCCGATAGCATCGGGTCCTCGGCCACAGACTTGTTCACCGCAGAGACATGCGAGCGGATGGAGTCCAGAACTTGCGGATGGCCTGCCAGCTCCTGGTAAGAAGCATAGGCAATGTTGTTGCGTTCGGCCCAGTTACCCACCGCCGTCAGATCAATGTTGATGAAGGCAACGCAGCGGTCGCGGCCATTGCCGAACAGCACCGCTTCCAGGATGTCCGGATAGAACTTCAGCTTGTTTTCCACATATTTGGGCGCAAACATGCTGCCGTCGGCCATTTTGCCCACGTCTTTGGCGCGATCGATGATCCGAAGGTGGCCGGAGCCTTCCTCGAAGAAGCCTGCATCGCCTGTTGCCACCCAGCCTTCAGCATCCTTGGTTGAGGCGGTGGACTCCGGGTTGTTGAAGTATTCAACAAAGGTGCCGGGCGAGCGGTAGTGGATCTCGCCGCTGTCGTCGATCTTGATCTCGACCTCCGGGGCCGGCACGCCAACGGTATCGGCGCGGACCTCGCCATCCGGCTGCACAGTGATGAAAACGGTGGCCTCGGTCTGGCCGTACAGCTGTTTAAGGTTGATGCCCAGCGAACGGTAAAAGTCAAAGATCTCCGGCCCGATCGCTTCGCCAGCGGTATACCCCACACGAATACGGCCATAGCCCAGCGTGTCCTTGAGCGGACCGTAGACCAGCACATTGCCCAGCGCGTATTTCAGCCGGTCCATCAGACCCACAGGGCGGCCATCCAGGATATCGCCGCCGACTCTCTTGGCGTGCGCCAGGAAGTGGTGGAACATCTTGCGTTTCAGGGCGCCTGCGTCCTCCATCCGGATCATCACATTGGTCAGCTGGCCTTCGAACACCCGCGGCGGCGCAAAGAAATAGGTCGGGCCGATTTCGCGCAGGTCGGTCATCATGGTGTCTTGGCTTTCCGGGCAGTTCACGCAGAAACCGCACCAGTAGGCCTGGCCGATCGAGAAGATGAAATCGCCCACCCAGGCCATCGGCAGGTAGGACAGGATGTTTTCACCTTGAGTCAGATGATCGAACTCTGAAGAATTCTTGGCGCTTTGGATCACGTTGCGGTTCGACAGCACCACACCCTTGGGCTTGCCAGTGGTGCCGGAGGTATAGAGCATCACGCAGGTGCTGTCGTAATCCAGTTTGGCCTGGCGCGACTGCAGCTCGCCGATCAGCTCGTCATGGGCGGCGCGGCCCTGATCCTGGATATGGCTGAATTGATGCAGCTGGGTGTGGTCGTATTTCCGCATGCCGCGGGGATCGAGGTAGATCATATGCTCGAACTGATGCAGCTGATCCTGGATCTCGATCACCTTGTCGGCCTGTTCCTGGTCGCCAACGATCACAAAGCGCGCGCCGCAGTGGCCCAGCACATAGGCCATCTCCTCGGCTACCGCGTCCTGATAGAGCGGCACCGGCACGGCACCCACCGCCTGCGCGGCAACCATCGACCAGTACAGGTAGGGGCGGTTGCGGCCGATGATGGCGACAAAATCGCCCTCTCTCACGCCAAGGTTGATAAGGCCCAGCGCCAGCGCCTCGATTTCCTTTGCCGTCTCGGCCCAGGTCCAGCATTGCCAAATGCCGAATTCCTTTTCCCGGTAGGCCGGCGCATCCCCGAATTGCGCCGCATTGCGTTGAAGCAGCGCCGGCAGGGATTGCATGCCCTGGGCGCCCATCTGCATCTGAGCCAACTTTCTCTCCTCCCTTTCCGGCGTTACTGCCGGACTGGCCGCTGCTCGCGGCTCTGGCCCCGATTAGGGACAGCGGCAGAGTAGCCCGTCAACTTTTTCCTGATGTTTTCCCAAATCTTACGAATTGTAACAGCCCAAATTCCCTTGTTTTTAAGACAGCTACACGAGCGGATCGGCCTCCTCTCAAGCAAATCCTTACGCCGCAGATTAACCAACCGCGCACCCTAGGCGCGGGATACGAACAAAAAGTCATGTTTCGAATCGCCAATAATTGAGCGCCTTCTGAAACATTCGGGCCAGCAAGCTTGCCGACAAAAGAGCTGTCCTCAGCCGCCCGGCAACCAGAAGGAGATCATGCGCCGTGACTTAAATGTCTCTCGGCCCCCGCGGCTGAATGCCAATTTGCCCTGAACCCGCCCCGGTGCTAGCCATGATCCGGGGAGAACCATGAACCGGACAAGCAAACAACACGCCGCCATGACGACCGCCGGGCTGAATCTGATCGCCCAGGCGCTGTCGATCTATGACAACGACCTGCGGCTGGCGGTCAGCAACCGACGCTTTCAGGAAATGTTCAATCTGCCTGACCACCTGGTCGAGCCCGGCGCCTCTTTTGCCGAAACCATCCGCTTCCTTGCCGAAGCCGGGGAATACGCGCCGGAAAGCGATATCGAGGACATCGTTCAAAGCCGGGTTGAGCAGGCACTGAATTTCGTGCCGCATTACCTGGAACGCGAGCGGCCCAACGGGCAGATGATCTCGATCGAAGGCTCGCCACTGCCGCAGGGCGGGTGGGTCACGGTCTATACGGACATCACCCGCGCCAAACGTGCCGAGCAGTTGCTGCGGTCCCGCTCAGAAGAACTGTCGGAGAAGCTGATTGCCCATACCGAGGAGCTGTCCGCCGCCAACCGGCAGCTGGAGGCAGCTAACACCGCGCTGGAAGAGACCAAGCGCCAGCTGACAGAAATCGAGGGCCGCACCCGCCTGACAACGGAAATGATGCCCGCCCATATCGCCCATGTGGATGCCGACGGGTATTATACCTATACCAACCGCCGCCTCAGCGCCGTGTTTCCGGGCCGCCCGTCGGATATCCTGGGCATGCATATCTCAGACGCATTGGGCGAGGCCGCATTTGAGCGGATTGAGCCGCATCTGCTGGCCGCCTACAAGGGCGGCAGCCCGGTGTTCGAGTTTACAGAAAGCCACGGCAGCCGCCGGATCAGGGTGGCCTTCACCCCGGACCAGCAGGGCGGTGTCTATATCCTGTCGATGGATGTGACCGAAGAAACCCAGGCCCGGGTGGCGCTGCAGCAGGCGCGGCGCCGCGAGATGGCCGCGCAGATGACCAGCGGCCTTGCGCATGATTTCTCCAACCTTCTGACCATCATCCTGGGCATGCAGGGCAAGCTGGAGAAAATGGGACTGGGCGGCGAGGCGGGCGATCTGGTGCAAGGCACCTTGTCTGCAGCGCGGCGGGGCGGGCGGCTGTTAAACCGGATTGCCGAAATGACCAGCCAGCGAACCCTACGCCCCCAGGCCACCGACATGCACGCGCTCCTCGATGAGCTGAAAGTGCTGGCGTCACCGTCGCTGCCGCTGGGTGTGGGGCTGAGTATTCTCGACAACTTGCCGGATCAGTCACTGCTGCTGGACGCGGGCAAGCTGCAGGACGCGCTGTTGAACCTGATCCTGAACGCCCGCGACGCCTGCGGCACGTCCGGCCAGATCACCGTCAGCGCCCATGCCGTCGGCCAGACCTGGGTCGAAATCACCGTCACCGACACCGGGCCCGGCTTTTCACCGGAAGCGCTGGAAAAGGCGCTCAATCCGTTTTTCACCACCAAGGGCAGCGAAGGCTCCGGACTTGGCCTGCCGATGGTCTACGACATGGCCAAGCTGGCTGGCGGCGACATGCGCATTGGCAATGGCATTTCCGGCGCCGCGATCACCCTGCGCCTGCCCTACCGCCCGGCCCCGGATGCGGGCGGAGGCATGGCGCTGCTGGTGGAGGACAGCGAGGACCTGCGGGCAGCCTTCCGCGACATGCTGATCGATCTTGGCTATTCGGTGATAGAAGCCGCGAGTGTAGACGAAGCCTGCGCACTGACTGCTGACCTCCCGGACATTGCACTGGTGCTGTCGGACATCATGCTGGAGGGCAGTGCAACCGGTGTTGATCTGGCCTTGCGGCTGGACGGGTCCGGTCTCCCCTGCATCCTGATGACCTCCCTGCCTGTCAGCGATCCGCTGTTCCGCAAGGCATTGAAATGCGGTCCGGTTTTGCGCAAACCTTTCACCATTCACCAGCTGTCTGAGCTTATCCAACCGGAGCCCGCCGCATGACATCCCCTTTGGTCACCATATTGGATGACGAGCCGGAAATCCGGCAGATCCTGACCGAAACACTGGAGGACGCAGGCTTTCGCACCCAAAGCTTCGCCCGCGCGCGTGAATTCGAAGCAGCCTTGAACCGGGTGACGCCGGACGTTTGCCTGGTGGACCTTTCATTGCCGGATACCGACGGTTTGGCGCTGGTGCACCGGCTAGCGCTGGAACAGGGGGCGGCGGTCATCATCATTTCCGGCCGGGCGCAGGTGCAGGACCGGGTGACCGGTCTGGAGCTTGGCGCCGATGATTACATCACCAAGCCCTTCGATCCGGCAGAGGTGGTGGCCCGGGTCCGTGCGCGGCTGCGCGCAGGCCCGCGAACGGCGTCCTCTGCCAGCAACACCGCACATTTCGCCGGCTGGACTGCTCATTTCGACCGCTATGCACTTGAGGATGCCGAGGGCACCGAGACCCCTTTTTCCCACGCCGAAGGCGAGGTGCTGCGGCTGTTTCTGGACAGCCCCAAGCGGCTGATTTCCCGCGCCCAGATGCAGGAGATGCTTGGCGGCGCGGCCGGCGACAGCTTCGACCGGGCGATGGACGTGCGCATTTCGCGCCTGCGCACCAAGCTGCGCGAAGACCCCAAGAACCCGAGGCTGATCAAGACCATCTATGGCGCAGGCTATATTTTTCTGGGAGATGTAGACTGGACATGACCCTGTTCAGCTAGAAAAGCCGCCGGTCTGCACTACGCTCCATTTGAGAGACAAAAGGAGCGAAAGATGACGCAGCTGCAGTATTTTACCGCCCTTTCCGGGCTTTGGGTGTCACTAGCCTGGCTTCCCTATATCCTGGACCGGGTCATGGTCCGCGGGCTGATGGGCGCCATGGCCAATCCGGGCCCCAGCGACCTGCCGCAATCACTCTGGGCACAGCGCGCGCACCGGGCGCATATCGTCGGCGTGGAACTGTTTGCCGCCTTTGCGCCGCTTTCCGTTCTGGCGATGCTGGTTCTGCCCCTGGAAGACCAGCCCGACAGCCTGGGCCTCACCTTTTTCCTCGGCATGGCAGCGCATTATGTCATCTACACCATCGGCATCCCGATCCTGCGCACGCTGGCCTTCGCGGTGGCGGCGCTGTCTTCTGTGCTTCTGGGCCTCACGCTGCTGGGCGCAGCATAGAGTTTCTTGCCCGTGCGAATCACTTGGCATAGAATCAGCCCATGGCCACCTGTCTGCTCTACCGCCAAGCTCCTTCGCGCCCGTCGCGGTTCTACCGCATTGAGCTGGCGATGAACCTGTTCTCCGAAGTCTCCGTGCTGCGGGAATGGGGTGTGGCCGGCGGCAACGGGCAAAGTGTAATCAATATCTACGCCAACCTGCGCGAGGCCTCGCTGGCCGCCGACAGGCACCGCAACCGGATGATCAAGCGCGGCTACGGCCGGGCCTGACCCGCGCCGCACCAGCGGCGCCCGGCCCAACTGTGACGGGCCTCCGGCAGGAGGTCCGGGAACAGGCGGGAGTTCACCCGGCCAGGGCGCAGGCAGCGCGGTTCAGCACTTGCAGACCCAGCACCAGATCCGCCTCGCCGGTATCTTCGTCAAAGGCATGGCTGATACCGCCGATCGAGGGAACAAACAGCATCCCGGCAGGCATTACGGTTGCCAGATTGGCCGCATCATGCAGCGCTCCGGAGGGCATTTTCTGCCATTTTCCCGGTGCCAGCGCCTCCGCGGCAGCCGCCAGCTCCGCCTGAAACCGCGCATCCATAGCCGCCGGTTCTATGCCCGTAACGGGGCCAAGCTGCGCCGCCACACCGTGACCCGCAGCAATCTCTTGCACAGTTTCCCTGATGATGGCCTCCATCCGTGCCAGCCGATCTGCATCCGCATCCCGCCATTGCAAGGAGAACTCCACCCGCCCCGGCACTATGGAAGATGCATTGGGATGCAGCGCCACATGGCCGATGGTCCAGACCGTTGCGGGCGTGACCACATTTGCAAAGCGGCTGTTTAGAGCCGTGTTGAAATCAGACAGCGCCTGGAACACGTCCCGGCGCAGGTGCATCGGCGTAGTGCCTGCGTGGTTCTGCCGACCCTCAAAACTGATCCGCATGTCCCGGATGCCGACGATATCCGTCACCACCCCGATCCCCAGGCCGGTTTCCTCCAGATAAGGCCCCTGCTCGATATGCATTTCCAGAAAGCCGCTGAACCTGTCATGCGGCAGGAAATCGCTGGCCAGGTCCGCCATCGTGCTGCGCATGTTCGCAAGCGTATTGCCATGATCGTCGGCGAACCCGTCCGCCTCTTCAAGTGCCAGCTTGCCGCTCCACACGTCAGAGCCGGTCAGCACTCCGAACCGGCCCTCCTCATCCTGGAAACTGACGCAGGAAATGGGTGGACCCCCGGCCTCCTTTGCCGCCCTCGCAATCTCCAGCCCGGCGATCACGCCCAGCGCTCCATCCAGCCAGCCGCCCTCTGGCTGGCTGTCGCTGTGGGAACCGACCAGCAGGCTATTTTCCCCGGCCAGCCCGAACAGATTGCCGAGAGGGTCGAGATACGGCTCTAATCCGGCATCCTTGAAACGTTCAGCCAGCCATTTGCGCGCCGCAATGTCGGCATTCGAATAGGCCTGCCGCACAACCCCCTTGCCCACGCCTGATGCACCAAAGCAGCGCAGCTTGTGCAAGTCACCGAGAAATCGCTGAGGGTCGAGGGGCATGGCGGGTCTCCAAACTGACAGAGGCACATTGCGCCATGTTCCCGCGGCCCTCAACGAATTTGATCCGAGCAGCGCCAAGCCCGCCCTTTCCTCCGCCTGCAAGCTCCCCTAAGACTCCCCCGGTAACAACGGAGCCGCCTGTACATGTCCCACATCACGCTGATCCGCCACGGCCAGGCCAACACCCAGGCCCGCGACGAGAAAAGCTATGACCGGCTCAGCGATCTGGGCCACCAGCAGGCGGCCTGGCTGGGAGACCACCTGCGGGCCAGCGGCAGCAATCATCCGCGCGTCTATTGCGGCACGCTCACGCGGCATATCGAAACCGCCGCCTCGATGGGGTTTGCGGATCCAGTGCAGGATGCACGGCTGAACGAGATGGAGTACTTTACACTCGCCGAGGCAATGCGCGATCAGCACGGGCTGCCGATCCCCGAGGAGCGCGAAGGATTTGTCGAGCATCTGCCAAAGGTCTTTGCCGCCTGGGCGAACGGGAAGATCGCCCAGCCTTATGAAACCTGGGAGCACTTCGAAACCCGCACCCGGCAGGCGCTGGAGGAGATCTCCGCAGGCGACGGCCCGGCGTTGGTGGTAACCTCCGGCGGACTGATCTCGATGGCGCTGCGGCAGGCGATGGGGCTGGACACCGCGGGGATGGCGCGGATAGCGCTGGCGGTGATGAACACCTCCATGCACCGGCTGTTCCCCATTGGCGGCCACTGGAGCCCGGTTTTGTTCAATGCGGTGCCGCATCTGGAAGCGCCGGACCGGCATTTTGCCCAGACACATCTCTGAGACATGAACGGGAGGGACGACATGCAGCTTTACTATGCCCCCAACACCATTTCGGTGGCCGTCGCCATCGCGCTTGAGGAAGCCGGGCTCGGCTATGAAGCGGTGAAGATCGACTTTGCCGCCAAGGAACAGACCGGCGCGGCCTATGCCCAGATCAATCCCAAGGGGCGTGTGCCGGCACTGGCGGTTGAGGGCGGTATCCTGACCGAAACCGGCGCGCTGCTGGAGTACATCGCCGACATGGCACCGGACGCGGGCTTGCGCCCGCAGGACCCGGTGCTGCTGGCCCGGATGCGCGAGGTGATGTTCTACCTCGCCTCCACCATGCATGTGAACCACGCCCACCGCCTGCGCGGCGCCCGTTGGGCCCAGGAGCGGACCAGTTGGAAGGACATGCAGAAGATGGTGCCGCAAACCATGGCGGCCTCCTGCGAATACATCAGCCAGTTTGGCCTGCGCGGGCCATTTGTGCTGGGGGAAGAGGTCAGCCTCGCCGACTGCTACCTTTACGTGGTTTGCACATGGCTGGAAGGTGACGGGGTGAACGTGGCAGACTTCCCGAAAATCCGGAACTTCATGACGGCAATGGAACAGCGCGCATCCGTGCGCGCGGTCCATGCCAAGGGAATGCTTTGAAGGACATGTCAATGACGCATCTGTGGGTACGGGCCGAGCAGCGCCCCAACGAAGACCGGGTGGGCCTGACCCCCGAAGGGGCCAAAGCGCTGCTGGCCGCGGGCATCAAGGTCACGGTCGAAGCAAGCTCTGTCCGGGCAATCCCGCTGCAGGGCTATGCCGATGCGGGCTGCGAGATTGCGGCGGAGAACTCCTGGCCGCAGGCGCCTGCGGACGCGATCATCTTCGGCCTCAAGGAATTGCCCGAGGATGGCACCCCGCTGCCGCACCGCCACATCATGTTCGGCCATGCCTTTAAGGGCCAGCACTCCGGCAAGGCTTTGCTGGAGCGGTTCAAGGCCGGCGGCGGCACGCTTTATGATCTGGAATACCTGGTCGACGAGACCGGCCGCCGGGTGGCCGCATTTGGCTACTGGGCGGGCTATGCCGGCGCGGCGGTGACACTGAAAGCCTGGGCGGCGCAGCAGCGCGGCGAACTGTGCGGCCCGGTTGGCGTCTATGGCGGCAAGGATGCCTTGCTGGCAGACCTCGGTGCAGAGCTCGACGCTTTGAACAAGGACCGCCCCACCGCAATCGTGATCGGCGCGCTTGGCCGGGTCGGCACCGGTGCTGCCGACCTCTGCGAGGCTATGGGAGTCGCCGTCACCAAATGGGACATGGCCGAAACCGCCAGCGGCGGCCCGTTCCCGGAGATCCTGGCCCATGACTTGTTCCTCAATTGCATCTTCGCACGCCCAGGCACCCCGGTATTTGTCCCACGTGAAGCATTGGCAGCGGACCGCAAGCTTACCGCCATCGGCGATGTCGCCTGCGACCCGGACAGCGACTACAACCCGGTGCCGGTTTATGACCGCGCAACCACCTGGGAAGCCCCCGCCTTGCGCGTCGCCGAAAACCCGGTGCTGGACGTGATGGCGATCGACAACCTGCCGTCGATGCTGCCGGTGGAAAGCTCCGAGGATTACGCCGCGCAGCTGCTGCCCTCGCTGCTGACGCTGACCGATCTGGAAAGCGGCGTTTGGGGTCGGGCAAAATCCACCTTCCTGGAGCATTTGCCGGAATGATCGCTCCCTACATCGGCTATCTGGCGGCTTTCCTCGGTACCGTTTGCTGGATCCCCCAAGCCTACAAAGCTTGGGCCTCCCGCGACACTTCCGGCCTGTCGCTGCCCTCGAACCTGATGTTCCTGGCCACGGTGTCGCTATGGCTGGCTTACGGGCTTATGGTCGGCGACTGGCCGCTGATCGTTGCAAATATCTGTGCAGTGACAGCCGTTCTGGTGATCGTCGCAGCAAAACTGAAATTCGGATAAGGGAGACATCACATGACTATTCACTGGTGCGGCACCGGCCTGTCGGCAATCCCCGGCCTGCGCCGCCTGCTGGAAGCGGGCCACGACGTGGCGGTCTGGAACCGGACCACCGACAAGGCCCGCGAGGCCGTCGGCGATCTGACCACCAACATCCATGCCTTCAGCATCGCCAACCTGGGCCAGATGCTGAGCCCGCACGACGTCATCGTCTCAATGCTGCCGGGCGACTGGCACGTGCCGCTGGCAGAACTGGCCATCGAACACGGCGCGCACTTCGTCTCCTCCTCCTACATCGCGCCGGAGATGCGCGCGCTGGACGAGAAGGCCAAGGACGCTGGCGTTTGCCTTATCAACGAGGTGGGTCTGGACCCGGGCATCGACCACCTGATGGCACATGCGCTGGTGGCGGACTACAAGGCCTCCGGTGCCTTCGACCCGGCAAACGAGATCAGCTTCATTTCCTACTGCGGCGGCATCCCCAAGACCCCGAACCCGTTCCGCTACAAGTTCAGCTGGTCGCCGCTTGGCGTGCTGAAGGCACTGCGCTCGCCGTCAAAGTCGATCCGCGACTTCAAGGAACTGGAGGTCGCCCGCCCCTGGGATGCGATCTCCTCGTATGAGGCACCGCTACCGGCACCAGAGAGCTTCGAGGTATATCCGAACCGCGACTCCATCCCCTTCATGTCCCAGTATGAATTCGGCGAGGACTGGAAGGTGAAGGAATTCGTCCGCGGCACCCTGCGCCTCAACGGCTGGGCCGATGCCTGGGCGGATGTCTTCAAGGAGGTCGAGACCCTTTCCGGCCCCGAAGGCGACGCCCGCCTCAAGGAAATGTCGGACCAGTTCTGGGCCGAGAACGCCTATGACGAAGGCGAGCCGGACCGGGTGGTGCTGTGCGTAGGTCTGAAGGCCGAAAAAGACGGTGCCGAGGTCTGGCACAAGACCTATGTGATGGACGCCTGGGGCGACGCGCGCGGCACCGCCATGGCGCGTCTGGTCTCGTATCCCGTGTCCTTCGCCATCGAGGCCGTAATGAACGGCAAGATCGCCGCTGGTGTGCACGCCGCGCCCAGCGATCCTGTCCTGGTCGAGAAATGGATGGCTGAGATCGGCAGGCTGGCCCAGCACCTCGAGGTCGTCGACAGCAAGGCCTGATCGCAGAAGCAAAACAACAAAGGGCGCCGGATTGCGGCGCCCTTTCGCTTGCGGAAGCCAACGTGGCAGATCAGCGGCCTATCACATCATCCTCGACATCATTGACGTCGATCCCCAGAGCTTCCAGCCCGGCCTCCAGATTGTCGGCCAGATGCGGTGTGCCCAGCAGGTAGTCAGCGGTTGGCGTGGTGGCTTCCTGACGTGCCGTATAAATCGCCTCAGCCAGTTCTTCTGGTTCGAAACTGCCGCGCCCGACCCACATGATGCCTACCAGCTCGGCTTGCTGGTCCTCGCTCATCCTGTCGATAAAAGCGCGCAACTCTCCCTCAGCCCGGCCCAGCTCCCGGGCCATCATCGCCACTTGTGCCACCTTGCGGACCGAGATCTCCAGCATTGCTCCATTCCTTCTGTTCGCTGCCTCAGCATATCAAACCGCAGGCAAAACGCCTAAGTCTTTGATCTGAGGCAAATGGAGCGACCACTAACCTTTCGGCTTCCCGTAAAGAGCGAGCCCCTTACTGCGCCCGCGCAAAACTTCCGGCGGCAGCGCCATCCAGCCCTCGCGCGCGGGCTCTGCACCGGCGGCCTCCAGTAAGTCCGCAGAGGCAATCACCATCATGCCCTGCGCCTTGGTCAGCTGCTCCAGCCGCGCCGCAGTGTTCACCGTGTCGCCAAAGACGGAATACTCCAGCCGGTCCTGCGTGCCGGTCACACCCGAGAACACCTCTCCCCAGTGCACACCGATCCCGGCGCCCAAGCCGGTGTCACCGGCCTGTTCCCGTGCCCGGCGCCAGTCGTTCATTTGCGCCGCCAGCCCTTCAGCGCAGCCCAGCGCTTGGGCCGCCGCGAGATCCCCTTCGAACAGAACCATCGCGGCATCGCCGATATATTTGTCGATCAAACCGCCTGTCCGGGCTGCAACACTTTCCACCCGCGTCCTGAATTCCGTGATCAGGCTGCTCACCTCCTGAGGCTCGCGGCCCTCGCACCAGGTGGTAAAGCCGCGGATATCGATAAACAGGATTGCCATTTCCTGCTGCCGGCCCTCCTGCATTGCCTCCAGCCCGCCGCCAGCCAGTCGGCCTGCCAGCTTCGCCGGCAGATAGCGGGTCAAGTTTGCCTTCTGGCGGGCTTCTTCAATGGAGCGGTGCAAAAGCGCGCGCATCCGCACGGCAGCCACCACCAGAACACCGCCGGCCAGACACAGCATCACCAAACGCATGAAGTTTGGAGGAGAGTCCAGTGTCAGCCTGATCCGCTCAACCAGATCCGGCGCAGCTTGAGGCGGCTGCCAAAGGATCATCCATGCAAATCCCGCTGCGATCAGCACCAGCATCACGGCAAGCCGCAGCGGATTCAGCCTGAGAACGCCGAAGGCCAGCACAACTGGGGCCATCCAAACGGCGGGCATGGCAAACAGCGCACCACCGGGCACGCCTGTGTTCAGCAGCGACAGGAATGTGTTCAGCAGCAGAAAGGCGCAATCTGCAAAAACCGCCAGCCAGATCATCCAAGGCTTGAAAAGCAGTTTCCCAATTGCCCAATAGATCAGCACGCCAACCGCCAGGTAAGACAACATGGTCGCCGCTGCCAGCCCGACCTGACGCCGCAGATGCGGCTCTTCAATCACCCTCACGGACTCGACGGCCAGCACCATCGTCAGCATCAACCCCAGCGCCACAGCAATCCGCAAAAGCGCAACGATGCGCTCCGCCTCGACCTCCGCAGAACGCAGCAGGACCGCTTCCTCGGCCCGCTGCGTCATCAGAGCCAGCGGCAGCTTCATTTACTCCTCCGCCAGAAGCGCCACCTGGCGCGGCTCGACTTCCACTTGGCCTGGGTCCTCCAACTCAGCGCCATTGGCCACGACGCCCATCGCCTCAAACCTTCGGGCCGAGGGCAGCACACGGGCTTCCAGCGAGCCCACCGCCTTGTTGTAGTTGTTGACCGAGGACGACAGCGACCGCCCTACCGACGCGAGATTCTTGGAGAAGGTTGCCAGCCGGTCATAAAGCTCCTTGGCAGTCTTCTGCACTTCGACGGCGTTTTCTGCCATCTTCTCTTGCTGCCACCCATAGGCAATCGACTTTACGAGGGCCATCAGCGTGGTCGGAGTGGCGATCAGCACCTTGTTCTCAAAGGCGTATTCGATCAGCCCCGGGTCCGCTTCCGCTGCTGCCGACACGAAGGTCTCGCCGGGGATGAACATCACCACGAAATCCGGCGTCTCCCCCAGCGCGCTTTGATAGGATTTGGAGGCCAGCTGCCGCACATGGGTTTTCACATGGTTTGCGTGACGGGCCAGTGCCGCCTGCTGCTGATCCGGCGTTTCCGCCTCCAGCGCATCCAGATAGGCCTCCAGCGGGGTTTTTGCGTCCACCACGATGCTCTTGCCGCCGGGAATGCGCACCACCGCGTCGGGACGGCGCAGGCCGTCGTCGGTGCCAACACTTTTTTCCAGCTCATAGTCCACATGCTCAGCCATGCCGGCCATCTCGAACACCTGCCGCAGCTGCATCTCACCCCAGCGGCCGCGGGTCTTGGGTGCGCGCAGAGCCTGCACCAGCTTGCGGGTTTCGCCGCCCAGCGCTGCCTGACCCTCCGCCAGATGCTTCACCTGCGTCTGGATGGCGCCATAGGCCTCGTTGCGTGCCTGTTCGATTTCCTTGATCCGTTCCCCAAACTGGCCAAGCTTCTGGTCCAGCGGTTTCACCAGGTTCTCAATCGCCGCATGGCGCTTGGCCAGATCCTCGTCTGCTGTCTTGCTGTGGGCCTGAAACCGCTCGCTGACCAGGCTCAGGAAGCTTTCAGAATTCTGCTTCAGCACACCCGAAGCCAGCGAGGCAAACTTGTGCTCCATCTGCTGGTTCATGTGCTTCAGCTCTTCCAGCCGTGCCGCGTGCTCGGCTTTCAGCGCCTGCACCTGTGCCTCTGCCTGATAGCGGCCGGTGCGCTCGTTTTCATGCACGCGGCGCAGGGTGGCCAGCTCGTCCGTCAGTTCCGGCAGCCGGGCCGCTTCAGCCTTCAGCCCCGCGATGTGGCTGCGCTGATCCGCGTTCACCTGCTCCAGCTGCCGGGCCGTGCCGCGCAACCGCAGACCGGCCAGCGCCAGAAGTGCGGCCAGTCCAGCCAGCGCATAGATTACCCATTGGGCTTCTTCCAGTGTCACTGCTCGTCCTCCCTTGAACGGGGGTTCTTGTTCATGTGCGCCCGAACAGGCGCTCGATATCTGCCAGTTTCAATTCCACGTAGGTGGGGCGGCCATGGTTGCACTGGCCGGAATGGGGCGTGGCCTCCATCTCCCGCAGCAGCGCGTTCATCTCCTCGCCCCGCATCCGGCGGCCGGAGCGGATTGAGCCATGGCAAGCAACCCGGCTCAGGATGGCCTCGACACGCGCTTGCACCAGCTGGCTTTCGCCCTGATCAGACAGCTCATCCAGGATGTCCTTGATCATTGCCTCGGCATTGACCTCACCCAGGATCGCCGGAGTTTCCCGCACCGCAATGGCATTGCCGCCGAAGGCCTCAATCCCGAGACCGAATTTCGCCAGCTCATCCGCGACCCCCAAGAGGCAGGCACAGTCGTTGTCGCTCAGCTCAATGATCTCTGGAATCAGCAGCGCCTGCGCGGCGACGCCGTTCTCCGCCATCTGGCGTTTCAGCTTTTCATAGACCAGCCGCTCGTGGGCGGCGTGCTGGTCGACAATCACCATGCCGTCGGCGGTCTGGGCGATGATGTAGTTCTCATGCACCTGGCCGCGCGCCGCACCCAGCGGCAGGGCTTCGGCCCCGGGCGCGGTGCCTTCAGGCGCATCCAAGGGCTGACCCGGGGCCATCGGAGCCTCTGGCGGTTCTGTCACCCGGCCGCTGTAGGCACCGGCCAGCTCGGCAAACCCAGCAGACGCCTGCGGCTGGTAGGCGGGTGCAGGCGCAAAGCTCTCCGGCTGCTGCGCCGTATAAGATGCCGCCCGAGCACCAAAAGAAGGCCGGTCCATCTGATAGATCCGGGGGCCGCCGCTCGCGGTGGGCTGTTCCGCCTTCATCGCCCCCAGCGTGGCACCGGCCACGGTGGTCGAGGCGCGGTGACCGGCTTCGGCCAGCGCATGGCGCAAGGAGGAAACGATCAGGCCGCGCGCCAGGCCGGGATCGCGGAACCGCACCTCGGATTTTGCCGGGTGCACGTTCACGTCCACCAGCTGCGGGTCGCAGTCGATGAACAGTGCCGCTGCCGGGTGCCGGTCGCGGCTGAGGAAATCGAAATAGGCCGCCCTAAGCGCGCCGGACAGCATCTTGTCCTTCACCGGCCTTGTGTTCACAAACAGGAACTGCGCCACCGCCGCGCCGCGGGAATAGGTCGGCAGCGCCGCATAGCCATAAAGCCGGATGCCCTCGCGGGTTGCGTCGATCTTCAGCGCGTTTTCGGCAAACTCCCGCCCTAGAACAGAGGCCAGCCGGCCGTGCAGCGCGTCAAAAAGATCGCCAGACAGGGGATCTGCGCGGAAGGTGATCCGTCCCTCTCCGCCTCCGGAGACATCGCGCAAGGTAAAGCCAATTGATGGCTCCGCCATTGCGAGCCGTTTCACAGTATCTGAAATCGCCTGCGCCTCTGCGCGTTCGGTACGCATGAACTTGAGCCGCGCAGGTGTTGCAAAGAACAGATCCCGCAGCTCTACGATGGTGCCTGCCCGCAAGGCTGCAGGCTTCACTTGCTCCAGCTTGCCGCCCGAAACCCGGATCTGCGCCGCCTCATGACCCTCGGCCCGGCTGGTGATGGTCAGCCGCCCGACGGCACCCAGGCTCGGCAGCGCCTCGCCCCGGAAGCCGAAGGTGTGGATGTTCAGCAGGTCCGTGCCATCGATCTTGGAGGTCGCGTGGCGGCTCAGCGCCAGCGGCAAGTCCTCCGGTGTCATGCCGCAGCCATCGTCGGTGACCCGGATCAAGGTCTTGCCGCCATCCGCAATCTCTACCGAGATCCGTGTGGCCCCGGCATCAATGGCGTTTTCCACCAGTTCTTTCACAGCGGAGGCGGGGCGTTCCACCACCTCGCCCGCGGCGATCCGGTTGATGGCGCTGTCGTCCAACTGGCGGATGATTGGCCGGCTGTCTGACGCTGATTTTTCGCGGATATGGGGTTCTGCACTGCTCATACCCCTAAATTTAGCATGTGTGGCCGATTCTGCCACCGGAATGCGCAGCCCAGCCTCCGCAGGATCACGAAACTGGAAGTCCCCTCATCCAGCGGCTTTCCGCGCGCCCTAATGCTCCGCCCCTTGATTTTTTTGTCCATTCAGTCAAAAAACATGCCCGTCTGCGGGGGCGTTCGCTTGCCAATATGCCGCACCCGTGCGATTTTCGCACAGAACTCTTCCGAGGAATTCCAATGGATAGCCAAACCGCTGAACGAAGCGCGCAGCTGCCGCAGCTGGCTGAGCCGCGCAATCCGGGCATGGAACTGGACCTGGACTGGGTCGCAGCCGTGCAGGCCAACACTTCGGCCATCGAACGCCGCTGCGCCACCCTCCCGGGCCGCCGCAGCGTCAAGAAGGACCACCAGGCCGCCTGGCTCTTGAAGGCGATCAGCCTGATCGACCTCACCACCCTCTCCGGTGACGACACCGAGGGCCGGGTGCGCCGCCTGTGCGGCAAGGCGCGCCAGCCGGTAAGCGCGGGCCTTTTGCGCACGCTGGGGATGGAGGGCCTCACCACTGGCGCAGTCTGCGTCTACCACGACATGATCCCGACCGCGGTCAAGGCGCTGGAAGGCACCGGCATCCCGGTTGCTGCCGTCTCCACCGGCTTTCCGGCCGGCCTGTCGCCGTTTCACCTGCGGGTCGCGGAGATCGAGGAAAGCGTCAAGGACGGGGCAGAGGAGATCGACATCGTGATCACCCGCCGCCATGTTCTGCAGGGCAACTGGCAGGCGCTGTATGACGAGATGAAAGCGTTTCGCCACGCCTGCGGCGATGCCCATGTGAAGGCGATCCTGGCAACCGGCGAGCTGGGCAGCTTGCGCAATGTGGCGCGCGCCTCGCTGGTCTGCATGATGGCGGGCGCCGATTTCATCAAGACCTCCACCGGCAAGGAGAGCGTAAACGCAACGCTGCCTGTGTCGCTGGTGATGATCCGGGCGATCCGCGACTATTACGACCGCACCGGCTACCGCGTCGGTTACAAGCCCGCGGGCGGCATTTCCAAGGCCAAGGACGCGCTGGTCTATCTTGCGCTGATGAAGGACGAACTGGGCGACCGCTGGCTGCAGCCGGACCTGTTCCGCTTTGGCGCCTCATCACTGCTGAACGATATTGAGCGCCAGCTGGAACACCATGTCACCGGGGCATACTCCGCCGGCTACCGCCACGCGATGGGCTGAGGGCTGAACACATGACCATCAAAGAGATTTTCGACACCATGGACTATGGCCCTGCCCCCGAAAGCGCTGCCGAGGCACTGGCCTGGCTGGTTGATCAGGGCAGCCGGTTCGGCCATTTCATCAATGGTGAATTCACCAGCCCGGGCGAAGGGTTCGACAGCAAGAACCCGGCGACGGGAGAGGTGCTGGCTACACTGACTCAGGCCACGCAAGCGGATGTGGATGCGGCTGTTGAGGCCGCGCGCAAGGCGCAGGGCAGCTGGGCCGGTCTTGGCGGCGCGGGCCGCGCCAAATACCTCTATGCCATCGCACGCCTGTTGCAGAAGCACGCGCGTCTGTTCGCGGTGCTGGAAACACTGGACAATGGCAAGCCGATCCGCGAAAGCCGCGACATCGACATTCCCCTGGCGCAGCGGCATTTCTACTATCACGCCGGCATGGCCCAGCTGATGGACAGCGAACTGCCGGATGCCGAAGCCCTTGGTGTCTGCGGCCAGATCATCCCCTGGAACTTCCCGCTGCTGATGCTTGCGTGGAAGATTGCCCCGGCCATAGCCATGGGCAACACCGTGGTGCTGAAGCCTGCGGAATACACCTCGCTGACGGCACTGCTGTTTGCCGATATCTGCCGCCAGGCAGGCCTGCCCAATGGTGTCGTCAACATCGTGACCGGCGACGGTGCCGCGGGCGAGATGATTACCGCTGCCAAAGTGGACAAAATCGCCTTTACCGGCTCCACCTCCGTTGGCCGCAGGATCCGCGAAGCCACCGCAGGCAGCGGCAAGGCGCTGACGCTGGAGCTGGGCGGCAAGTCGCCCTACATCGTCTTTGACGACGCAGATATCGACTCCGCCATCGAAGGCTTGGTCGACGCAATCTGGTTCAATCAGGGCCAAGTCTGTTGCGCGGGCTCCCGCCTTTTGGTGCAGGAAGGTATCGCCGAGCGTTTTCACACCAAACTGAAGGCCCGCATGGACGGGTTGCGTGTTGGCAATCCGCTGGACAAATGCATCGACGTGGGTGCCGTGGTGGACCCGGTGCAGCTGGACACCATCAGCAGCATGGTTGCGGCCAATACCGCCGGCGTCATGCACCAGGCGCAGGTCAAAATGCCCGAAGGCGGCTGCTTCTACCCGCCGACGCTGATCGAGGGACTGTCCCCCGCAGATCCGCTGATGCAGGAGGAGATCTTTGGCCCCGTTCTGGTCTCCTGCACCTTCCGCACCCCGGCGGAGGCAGTGGAGCTGGCCAACAACACCCGTTACGGCCTCGCTGCAACAGTTTGGACCGAGAACGTGAACCTTGCGCTCGATATGGCGCCGAAGCTGGAGGCCGGCGTTATTTGGGTCAACGGCACCAACATGTTTGACGCCGCTGCCGGGTTCGGCGGCGTGCGCGAAAGCGGCTTTGGACGCGAAGGCGGCTGGGAAGGGCTGGCGGCCTATACCCGCCCGAAGTCCAAGGCCAAGCAATTGGCCAAGGTAGAGGCGTTTGCCGGCAACGGTGCGCCGGTGGACCCGCTGGACCGCACTGCAAAGCTTTATGTTGGCGGCAAGCAGGCGCGGCCGGATGGCGGCTACAGCCAGGCCATCCACGGCAAGTCCGGCGCGCTGCTGGGACACGTTGGCCTCGCCAACCGCAAGGACGTGCGCAACGCGGTTGAGGCCGCGGCGGGTGCCGGCAAGTGGTCCAAGGCCACCGGTCACCTGCGGGCGCAGATCCTCTATTACATCGGCGAAAACCTCTCGGCCCGCGCAGAAGAGTTTGCGGCCCGCATCGACGCGATGACTGGCAAGAAGGGCGGCGCGGCAGAGGTCGAAGCCTCGATCCAGCGCCTGTTCTCCGCGGCTGCTTGGGCAGACAAGTACGACGGTCAGGTGCATGGCGTTCCAATCCGCGGTGTGGCGCTGGCGATGAAGGAGCCGGTTGGCGTGATCGGTGCGCTCTGCGCCGATGAAGCGCCGCTCTTGGGTCTGGTCTCGGTGATGGCGCCGGCCATTGCCATGGGCAACCGGGTGGTGCTGGCGGCCTCCGAGCCGTTCCCGCTGGCGGCAGCCGACTTCTACCAGGTGCTGGACACCTCAGACGTGCCCGGCGGTGTGGTCAACATCCTGACCGGCAGCCATGCGGAGCTGGCAAAACCGCTCGCCTCGCATCTGAACGTCGACGCGGTCTGGAGCTTTTCGTCTTCCGACCTGTCTGCAGGGATCGAGGCCGCGTCTGCGGGCAACCTGAAACGCACCTGGGTCAACAACGGCACCGTAACCGATTGGATGCAGGACCACACCAAGCACTTCCTGCAGGAAGCCACAGAGGTGAAGAACATCTGGGTACCCTACGGCGAGTAAGCCGCTTTTGCTACCTGCAAAACATTACGCCGCTCCAAACGGGGCGGCGTTTTTTTTCACGCCCTCCCGGGGCCTGCAAGTACTTGCCGTGCTGCCGCCGGGACCCGCCCTTGCGCAGCAGGGGCCAAGCCCATGGCCAAAGGCTGTCCGGTGCATCCGGGGAGCCAGCGGTCGCGGGAGCACTGCGCGGCTTGACGCGTCTGGAAGAAAAGAAAACGCCCGCTCCTTTCGGAACGGGCGCAGAAAATCCGGATAAGCGCGGATTAGCGGCGGATGCCCAGACGCTTGATCAGGTCCTGGTAACGGGCCTCATCCTTGCCTTTGGTGTAGTCCAGCAGCTTGCGGCGCTGAGCAACCATTTTCAGGAGGCCACGGCGGCCGTGGTTGTCCTTCTTGTGGGTTTTGAAGTGCTCAGTCAGGGTGTTGATGCGCGAGGTCAGGATTGCAACCTGGACTTCCGGGGAACCGGTGTCGCCTTCTTTGGTTGCAAATTCTTTCATCAGGCGCGCTTTTTCTTCCGCAGTGATCGACATCGGGGTCTCCTTCATAGGTTAGAGTGGATGGCGCAGGCCGGGATGTCGTCCAGCACAGGCCCATGGAGCGATCTGCCGCGGAGTCGCGGCAGATGCGGGCGTATAAGATGATTCCGGCGCAAAGGCAAAGAATATGTGCAGGGGCCCTGAAGGGATTGCCGCTCTTACTGCGGCAGTATTCCTGCCGCAGCCGCCGAGGCTGTGTCCATTAGCACCAGATCGCTGGCCGTCAGCGCATCGGCTCCTGACACGCGCAGCGCAGGTTCGCCATCCACCAGGACCAGCTGCTCCCCCTCTGCATCTGGATTCTGCTGCACCTCCACGGTTGGTTCAGCACCAACGTCGAAGTCCCAGACCAACACCAGCTGATCCTCAGCGGCATCGTAATCCATCAGATGGACAGCCTCCGCCGTTCCTGTCCAGATGCCCGCAGTAAACTGGTCTGCGCCCGCACCGCCTGTCAGGACATCCGCAGCCCCGGCGATCAGTGTATCGTCGCCCTCGCCGCCATTCACGAAATCCTGCTCAACGCCATCCCCGGCACCGGACACCACGTCATCACCCGTGCCGCCGAACAGCGCATCCTGACCGTCACCGCCGGCCAAACTGTCATTGCCATCATTGCCATGCAGCGAATCCGCGCCGCTGCCGCCCTCCAGCCAGTCGCCGTCCTGACCGCCGTGAAGAACATCATCGCCGCTGCCGCCAACCAAACTGTCGGCTCCGAAATGGCCGTACAGGCTGTCCGCCCCGTCGCCGCCTTCCAGAACATCGGCACCTTCCTCGCCGTGCAGAAGATCATCTCCGCTGCCGCCAAACAGGCTGTCGTTGCCGCCATCGCCATGCAGAACATCGTGACCTTCACCGCCGTCCAGCCAGTCATCGCCACCGTAGCCGCCAATCTGGTCATCCCCGCCGCCGCCGATGATGCTGTCAGACGCGCTGCTGCCGGGCAGCACATCATCTGCATCAGTCCCTGTTACGGTTTCTCCCTCTGCAGGGTTCTCACCGCCAGGCTCAATGTAACCGCCATCCAGGCCATCTTCCTCCGCCTCCGCGGCTGCAGTGTCTTCGTCCTCTGCACCGTCGACATTGACCAGAACCGCGCTGCCCATTGCAACCAGTCCCAACATGCTTGCCAGCCACAACATTGGCGCTCAACTCCTGGAGGATTCACTCACACGCAAGCACACTCTCACAGTGCGCCGCAAATTGCAAAACAAAACAGGAACGCCAGTTAATGCCTCTCAATGGTCATCGGTGTCCAGCCACAGTTCCGGCTGCTGGCGGTAGGGAATATACAACGGGTGCTTTGGATGGCCTGCCTTGCTGAGGCCAAGATGATGCAGCGGCTTTCCTGTTGACCGCAGCGCTTCTTGCACACGCGCGCCCTGACCGAGGTGTTCGCCATGCGTGCCCCAGGCACAGAGGACTGTATCAGCCCACTCCATCCCTTCAAGAATAGCAGCCATGTTGTCCGGCCCTTCCGGTGCGTCCAGTCTGCGCATCTCCCGCGGGTCGGTAACGCGGCACGCAAAAATGTTGGTAGCGCGGAACCCGCCAAACCCCAATGCGCGAGCGCGGCGTTCGCAGCGTTCAATGGTTGGGTCGTTCTGCACCTCGGTTGCAGTCGAAGGGTTCAGCATCACGAACATCACCCGCAGGCCAGCAGGTTCCCAGATCCGGGTCAGGCTGTAGCGGTACGTTTCGCAATCGGAATACACGGCGGTCGAGGGCGCATCGCCCTTGGTATGGCTGCGGGTGATCATGGCAGCGGTTTTAGAACAGCAAAGGTTGCCTTCCAAGCCGGCTTTCATCATCCTCCAACTGATCCGCGGCCAGACTATTGCCGCAAAGGTTTTGACCAATTTAACGATCTGAGCGGAATGGAACTTCTTATCTTTCTGGCACTGGCTGGCTCCGCAATCGCGGTTGGTTTTGATAATGCGGAAGATTCCGGAGAAGATCGGTCTGAACCGGAACCGCCAGTTGATCCCGAAACGCTGGAGGAACCTGATCCGCTGCCCCAAAGCATCAGCTTGTCCGGCACCGCCGGGACGAACGACATCCTGGAAGGCGCAGATGGAAACGACACGCTGAATGGCAACGCCGGTGACCTCGACCTCATGGCAGGCGGCAGCGGTGATGATGTACTGCATCTAGGTGCCGGCAATACGGCCACCGGCGGCCAAGGCGCGGACCGTTTCGTTCTGGACGATGCAGGCAGCCGTGAAACGGTGATCGAGGATTTTGAACTGGGTACCGACCAGCTGGCACTGACGCCGTATTCCTCCGGTTACGTTGAACTGATCGAAACCGAGGACGGCAGCGGGCTGCGGTTTATCGACACTCTCAACAACCAAACGATCCTGACCCTGCCCGGCGTTTCGCTTGCAGAGGGAGAGGTCTTGGAAGTGGATTTTCTGAACGGAATTGGTGACGTTGCCTGGACAGAGCGTTTTGAAAACCCTGGCTCCAGCGCCCCCCTTGCCCTGGATGCGATCCGCGGCACTTCGGACAGTGACACACTGGACGGCACCGCAGGCGATGATGTGATATTTGGCGAAGGCGGTGCCGACACCCTTACCGGCGGCGAAGGCAACGACACGCTCTACAGCGGCAGTGGCTCAGTCCACTATGAAGGGTCCTACAATCACTACCCCGGCGATCTGACCCGTGTGGGTGACGACGGTGATGTGCTCGACGGTGGAACTGGAGATGACCGCCTGTGGATCGGTCCCGGAACAACGGCCACAGGCGGCGCAGGAGCGGACGCCTTCCACGCCTTTGCAAATGTGTTTGAGGCCGGAACTCCGGCGGCGGAAATCACCGATTTCGATCCGTCAGAGGATCAGTTGCGGATCGACTTCCCGGTCGTTGCCGGCTTCGGCTCCATTCCCAGCTACAGCTTCGAAGATGCAATTGCTGGGCTTAGCGTCAGCTACGACGCGGATCAGAACAGCACTCTGATCGCCATGGACGGTATTGCCATCGCAACCTTGCCCGGGGATCAGTCCGGGGTCAGTATCGCCTTCCACGACGACTACTCCACCAGCGAGGACCGTTGGCGTGATGCGGCGGGCAGCCGGATCAGCGCCGAAGAGGGCGCGCAGGCCAGTGTCCTCCTGACCGCACAAGAGTTTTACTCTGTATTCGGAGACAACGGTACAGCCAGGCCATCCTAGGCAAGACCGCAGAATACCACCAAGGATATTAGGTCAGCTCTACTGCCCGAATGTTTCGCGCGCGAAACATCCGGTCAACGCTGCTGACCCAAAAAGATACACTTTGTTAACCGGCGCTTACGTCCTGATTGAAGACCCGGCTGGGATGCAGGGTCCCGGATTTGTAGACGCCGACCGCAACCGCCTGGCCGTCGAGCGAAGCCCAGGCCTCATCGCCGTACTCAACCTCATCATTGGGCATCACCATGCCCGGGTTGCCGTTGCGCAGCCGGACCGCACCTTCGGGGGTGCATTTGACTTCGGGCAGATCAGCCAGCCCTTCCTCCAGCGGGCGCAGGTATTGGTCCAGCTCCGGCGTGCGGGCCAGGCGGTCGATCTCCTCCAGCGAAATCCCGTCCTCTGCCGCATCAAACGGGCCAGACCAGATCCGGCGCAGTTCCTTGACGTGGCCGTGACAGCCCAGTGCTGCGCCCAAGTCACGGGCGATCGAACGCACATAGCCGCCCTTGCCGCAGGTCATTTCCAGCACCACATGGTCCGCATCGGGGCGGTCCAGCATGATCAGCTCCTCAACCCACAACGGGCGGGCCTCAATCTGCACGTCCTCGCCGTCCCGGGCCAGCTTGTAGGCACGCTGGCCGTCGATTTTGACGGCCGAGAACTTGGGCGGCACCTGCATGATCTCACCCAGGAAGGGCAACAGTGCCTCCTTGATCTGCGCGTCGGTAGGACGCTCGGCGCTTTCGGCAATCACCTCGCCTTCGGCATCATCGGTTTTGGTCGCCTGGCCCAGCCGCACAGTGAAGGTATAGGCCTTGAGCGCGTCGGTGATATAGGGAACCGTCTTGGTCGCCTCGCCCAGTGCCACCGCCAGAACGCCGGTGGCCTCCGGGTCCAGGGTCCCCGCATGGCCGGCCTTCTTGGCCTCCAGCGCCCAACGCACCTTGTTCACAACCGCGGTCGAGGTCAGGCCCGCGGGCTTGTCCACCACCAGCCAGCCGGAAATATCGCGCCCTTTGCGTTTGCGTGCCATGCATCGTCCCCATGTGTATGTGAGGCGCGCCGGTTACCGGATCGCCGGGACAGTGTCAATTTAACAAAGGTGCTGCTGGCGGGAAAGCAGTGTTGCACCGCTTGCCCTTGCCCGGATCCCGCAGTAGGCAATCGCCCATGGCCGTATCAAGCAAATACACCCCGCCGCAGGACCCGCTGGAGATCCTGCACCACGACGCCGAACTGCTAGCGGTGAACAAGCCGGCGGGCCTGTTATCTGTGCCGGGGCGCGGGGAACATCTGGCCGATTGCCTGATCAGCCGCATCCAGGCGGCCTTCCCCGAGGCGCTTCTGGTGCACCGGCTGGACCGGGATACTTCTGGCGTGATGGTGTTTGGCCTTACCCCGCATGCGCAACGTCACCTGTCGATGCAGTTTGAAAAGCGCACCGCAAAAAAGGCCTATGTCGCGCGGGTCGCGGGCCGGCTGGAGCCGCGCAGCGGCACCGTGGACCTGCCGCTGATTGTCGATTGGCCGAACCGGCCCAAACAAATGGTCTGCCACGAGACCGGCAAACCTGCCGTCACCGACTGGCGGGTGATGAAGTATGAGGACGATGCCACACGGGTGCGGCTGACCCCCAAGACCGGGCGGTCGCATCAGTTGCGGGTGCATATGCTGTCGCTGGGCCACCCGATCCTGGGCGATCCGCTTTATGCCGCTGGCGCCGCGCTGGAACATCCGCGCCTGATGCTGCATTCGGAGGAATTGCGGATCAAGCACCCGGACAGCGGCGAGTCCTTGAAGTTCCGGGTCAAGCCGGATTTCTGAAGCCTGCGGAGCTTACGGCGCCTCCATCACCATCATGAACAGCGTCTCCGCCTGCAGCGCCTCGTAGCTGTGCGGGCGGTCGCCGGGATAGGTGTAGTAATCGCCGGTCCTCAAGATCTCCTCCTGCCCCTCCGGCCCGGCCCGCATCTGACCGGAACAGACCAGCATATGCTCCACCGTGCCGCGCGGATGCGGCTGGGCGCGGCGGATTTGCCCGGGCTGCATCACCACCCGGTAGACGTCCCGGCGCACGTTCGGCGGGCTGCGGGACAGCAGAACAGCGGCGAAATCAGACTGGTCCGATTCCAGAACCTCCCCCTCGCCGGCACGGATCAGCCTTGTGGCGGGTGCCTCGGTCTCAAACAGCAGGCTCAGCGGGACATTCAGCGCAGCCGCCAGTGCCCAAAGTGTTTCTACGCTGGGGTTCCCGTTGCCTGCCTCCAGTTGGGACAGCGTTGATTTGGCTATCCCCGCCCGCGCAGCAAGGGCCGAAAGCGAAATCCCCGCCCGGCTGCGTTCGCGCTGAATGGCCGCGGCGATCATCTGGTGCGGTGCTGCAGTGTTCATTATTTCACCCGATTGTTCGACTTGACGAACGGCAATTGCGTTCGGTATAGAAACCACACGTCCGGATTAGACGAACGATCAGCTCATTGCCAGAGGAGCCGTGCAATGGTCATTCAGGAGATCACCGCCCATCCAGGCGCCCGCGGCCAGCTAATAGCCGGCCTGCAGGACATTCTTCCTCTTGCGGTCGGCGTTGCTGTCTACGGGCTCGCCTTTGGCCTGCTGGCCGCGCAGGCGCAGATGAGCGGGGTGCAGACCGGGGTGATGGGAACCATCGTCTTTGCCGGCTCGTCTCAGATCATCGCGGTGGAGCGGCTGGCGGCTGGGGCGAGCGCCGGTGCGGCGTTGCTGGCAGGCCTTGCGCTGAACCTGCGGCTGCTGCTGATCACCGCCTCGCTGCGGGATGAGCTAGCCGGGCGGCCATGGTGGCAGATCCTGTTGGGCGTGCACCTGGCTACTGATGAGAACTGGGCGCTTATGCACGCCAAGCGCGCCCGCGGCAAAAGCGTTGGTTACTGGTACCTGGTCGGCGGCGGATTGGGTTTGGTGGCTGTGTGGGTGGTGGCCACGGTGGCAGGGGCGAGTTTCGCTACGGCTGTGCCGGAACCGCGCGCCCTGGGCATGGACTTTGCCTTCACTGCCGCCTTCATCGCCATCCTGCGCTCCCTGTGGAGCGGCAGTGCCATGCTGCTGCCTTGGGGCGGATCCGTTGCCATCGTTCTGCTGGCCGGACTGCTCACCCCGCTTGATCCGACCTGGACGCTGATACTGGGGGGGCTGGGCGGCGCTGCAATTGCAGGAGTGCTGAACAATGAATGAAACCTGGCTCCTGATCCTTGGCCTTGCCGCTGCCACATTCACCGTTCGCCTCTCGGGCTACCTGCTGGGCCGGCGTCTCCCGGACCACGGCCCTTGGGCGCGCGGACTGCAGGCGCTGCCGGGCTGCCTGATCCTGTCGCTTGTCACCTATCTGCTGATGCAGGGCGGGCCGCAGGAATGGGCTGCAGGCGCAACCGCGCTGGTGGTAGCGATGCTCTCTCGCAGCCTGCCGCTGACAATGGCGGCTGGCATCGCTGCAGTTTTCCTGTTTAGAGCCTATTATTAACCCACTCCGGGTCTCGTCTTAGGGCGCCGGAGCACCACCGCCCTTCCCGCGCAAATAAGAAAGCCGCCCCGGAAGGCGGCTCTCCACAACTCCTCAAGCAGCAGGCTTACTCGGCAGCCCAGCCGCCGACGGCTTTTACTTCCAGGAAGTCCTCAATACCCCATTTGCCGCCTTCACGGCCTTTGCCGGACTGCTTCATGCCGCCAAAGGGCGAACCGGCGGAGCGGGACTTGCCGTTCATCTCCACCATGCCGGAGCGCAGGGCACGGGCCATGCGATTGGCACGGGCGCCGTCCTGGGTCTGCACATAGTTGGTGAGGCCATAGGGCGTGTCATTGGCGATCTCGATCGCTTCTTCTTCCGTCTCGAATGGAATGATCGACAGCACCGGACCAAAGATTTCCTCGCGCGCGATGGTCATCTGGTTGTTAACATCGGCAAAGACGGTGGGTCTCACATAGAACCCCTTGTTCAGGCCATCCGGACGGCCAGTGCCGCCGGCTACCAGCTTGGCGCCTTCGTCGATGCCCTGCTGGATCAGGTCCTGGATCTTGTTCCACTGCATCTCATTCACGACCGGGCCGATATGGCGGCCCTGCTGATCTGCCGGGCCGACCTCGACCTTGGCAGCCACTTCCGCAGCCTCGGCAACCACACGGTCATAGATGCTGTTCTGCACCAGCATACGGCTGGGCGCGTTGCAGCTCTGGCCGGTGTTCTGCATCATATGGAGCACGCCGCGCTTCACCGCCTTCTCGTCGGCATCTTCAAAGATCACATTGGCACCCTTACCGCCCAGTTCCAGGTCCACCTTCTTGAGGGTCGGTGCTGCCGCCTGAGTGATCGCGATGCCAGCGCGGGTGGAACCGGTGAAGGAGATCATGTCCACGTCCGGGTGGGTGGTCAGCTGCGAGCCGACGCCCGGGCCATCGCCGTTCACCAGATTGAACACACCTGCCGGGAAGCCGGCCTCGTCCATAAGTTCGGCAAAGATCATCGCGTTGAGCGGGCTCTGCTCCGACGGCTTCAGCACCATGGTGCAGCCCGCGACTGCAGCGGCGCCAACCTTCAGCGTCACCTGGTTCATCGGCCAGTTCCAGGGCGTGATCAGGGCGCAGACGCCTACTGCCTCGTGGATGATACGGTCGTTGGGGCTGCGGTCGTTCAGCGGCGCGTCAAACGGAAACTCCTTGGCCGCGGTGATGAAGTTGCGCAGGTGCCAGCTGCCGGCCCCAACTTGCGAAGTGCGCGACATGTCGATGGGCGCGCCCATTTCCAGCGACATCGCCTGGGCGAGGTCTTCGGCGCGTGCCTCGTAGACGCTGATCAGTTTTTCCACCAGCGCGATGCGCTCCTCCACCGGGGTCGCCATCCAGCCCGGCAGCGCCGCCTTGGCCGCGGCCACCGCAGCGTTGGTGTCGGCCTCGGACCCCAGCGAGATCACAGCGCAGGGTTCTTCGGTCGAGGGGTTGATCACCTCGAAGTCGTTGGCGTCAGAGGGGGCGACCCACTGGCCGTTGATGTAAAAGTCACGTTTCTCGATCATCTGGGAACTCCCGTTTCAGACGTATTCCTGGCACCTGTCTGCCGGTTTTGCGGCCACTCTGTCACTGCGCCCCCGGGGGAGCAAGGGTCTTTGCGCCACAATTTGATCAAATTGTGGCAGGCGCTGTCAATGGCCTTGCATGACAGCTTCCGGCCCCGAGAGCCGTGATATTTTGCGGTTTCCTTGCACGGCTTCTTTTTCTTTACGTTAGAGTACTTAGGTAGCAGTCAAGACGACTCAATACTCAACTGACAAGGAGATACCGCCATGGGTTTGCGCATAAACGACACGGTCCCGGATTTTACAGCGGAAACGGATCAGGGCTCTATTACTTTCCATGACTGGATCGGCGACAGCTGGGCGATTCTGTTCTCCCACCCCAAGGATTTTACGCCAGTCTGCACCACTGAGTTCTCGGCGGTCGCGCAACTGGGTGACGAATGGGCCAAGCGCAACACCAAGGTGATCGGCGTTTCGGTCGACGGTGTCGAAGACCACAAGAAGTGGAAAAAAGACATTGAGGCATACGGCAAGGCGGCACCGGGCTTCCCGATTATTGCCGACGACGGGCTGGCAGTGTCCAAGGCGTTTGACATGCTGCCTGCCGAAGCCTATCTGCCCGACGGCCGCACCCCTGCCGACAGCGCCACTGTGCGGTCGGTGTTCATCATCGGACCGGACAAGCAGCTGAAGCTTTCGATGACCTACCCGATGACTGTTGGCCGCAACTTTGCCGAGATCCTGCGCGCTCTGGACGGGCTGCAGATGTCGATCGGCAAGGGTGTTGCCACCCCGGCAAACTGGGTCCCCGGCGAAGACGTGATCATCCCGCCCACAGTGTCAAACGAAGACGCCAAGGCCAAGTTCGGCGAGTTCGAGACCATCTTCCCCTACCTGCGCAAGGTGAAGGCGCCGGAATGACGAAGTTTGGATCTGGCTTTGACTAACTGAAAAATTGGCATGTTTTCTTAAGTAGCGGGCTCTGACCTCTCAGGAGTTCGGGGCCCTTTCGGCTAAAAATTTTTCTGAATGCAGGTGCACAGTTGGATCTTGTAGATCCTGCTGACAAATGGTGCAGCCAAAGGCGAAAGGACATTATGTCGACGAGGCTCAGCAATCCCCGGCGGACTTATTGTAGAGGATCGCGCCCCTACGGTCGTTCATAAGATTGTTGAAGCATCGTTCGAGCAGGCTGCTAGGTCTTTTCAATTTCAGATAGCTCTATGGGTCTACCTTGGGTGACAGAGTTGGAGATCGCTTCGATAACGAGCATATTACGGTATCCGTCTTTGGCGGACACAATGGGAGATACACCAGTCTCCACCACATCCAAAAAATGCTCGAGCTGCCGCTCCAAGGGATCAAACCTTGTCAGGTCTAAGCGACTTTCTTCAAATGCTTCCCACCAGGACCTTTCCCTGTCGTAATAGCGGACCCTCATACTAGGGAAATCTAGTGACCCACGGGTTCCAGCGAAGTGATAGCACGTCTCGTCGGGAAACGTCGGATAAGCAGGGTTTTCTCCGCTTGTCATTTCCCAGCTTTTTGAACTTGCAGTGCTGTCTGAAAGCAAAAACGTTCCAACTACACCATTCCTAAATCTGAAAGTCAAAGCCACAGAATCTTCCACCTCAAATCCCCGTTGATGGTTGGATGCAAAGGCAAAGACAGCTTCAATCTCCCCACAGAAATGACGCATCAGCCCAATCTCGTGGATCAGATTAATTAAAATGGGTCCGCCACCCAGACGGGTCCGCCACAAACCTTCCTTGAAATAATTTGCTGGCTTGTAGAATAATGCTGAGCCTTGAAAAGCGACCAAGTTACCAAATTTATTGGAATTCAGAAACTCCTCCGCTGTGTTAAGAAGCGGTGAGTACGTTCGGTGGTGCCCAACCAAAACCGGGATACCACACTTCTCTGAATCCTCAACGATACGGCGGCTCTGCTCCAGGGTATCAGCAAGAGGCTTCTCCACAAGAACGGGGATTCCGAAATTGAGGCAGTGGGCAACCTGATCCGCGTGAAAAGCATTTGGGCTGCTGATGATAGCCGCGTCAGGTTCTACTTCCCTTAGAGCTGTCTCAATTGAGTTAAAGAAGGGAGCATCTTCATCCCGGGCGAGATCTCGATTTCCATCCCTGTCCGGAGCGACGATTGCCGCTAGCACAGAACGTTCATTGCCCTTCACAAGAGAGATATGTTTCTTGCCAATAAGGCCCGGACCGGAAACCAAAATACGAGTCATTTCCACCTCAAAATGGGGTTATTCTACTTAGCGTGGAATACGGCGCTAATGTCCGCAAGATCAGTGTCATCCACACCACTGTGGAAAGGCAGGCAAAGGACTTGGCTCTTGACTTCCTCAGCAAATGGGCGGTTCCGGTGAGAAATGATTGACATATGCCGGTAAGGCTCGAAGTCAGTGCAAATCGGGTGAAAGTACTTTCTCGAAAAAATCTGCCTTTCTTTCAAAGCGTTATAAACATCGTCACGCGTTCTGCCAAATCGCTGCGGATTGATAACGACAGGGAAGTACTGCTCTGAGTTTTCTACATTATCCTGCACAACGGGCAATCGCACTCCCGGCAGGTCTCCGAGAGCCTCGCAATATATCTCGCGCAACCGGCGTCTCTGGATCCGCTCATTTTCAACCAAAGGAAGGTTTAGCAGGCCGATGGCAGCCTGCAATTCGTTGACCTTTCCGTTGATGCCAACTTCAACGACCTCTTCCTCGTTCAAGATTCCGAAATTGCGCAGGAAATATATTCTCTCACGATCTTCAGCGTCAGGCGTGGCTATCAGCCCGCCTTCAAAAGTGTTGAACAGCTTTGTTGCATGAAACGAAAAGACTGAAGCGCGGCCGAATTTGGCAACAGGTATGCCCCCTAGGGTTGCACCAAAAGCATGCGCGGCATCGTAGATGATGGGGAGACCATGTTCATCTGCCACCCGTTGCAAACCTTCAACATCGCATATTGTCCCGTATACATGAACGCCAATAATCGCCGATGTTTTGGAGGTAATCGCATGTGCGACCGAAGCCGGGTCAAGCGTCAAAGTGTCTGGAGACACATCTGCAAAAACAGGTTTCAGCCCGTTCCAAACAATTGCATGCGCCGTTGCCGCGAAAGTAAGTGGTGTTGTGATAACTTCTGACCCAGGCTCGAGATCCAGCATCTTTAGGGCAGTGAGAAGTGCGATGGTTCCATTGTTAAACAGCATCGCAGTCGGAGCCTGCAGATAGGCCTCCATCTCCGCCTCAAGTTTTTGATGCATTGGACCGTTGTTCGTCAGCATCTTGCTGTCCCAAATTTCGTCCAGCATTCTGTCGAAATCTTTTCTTTCGGGCAGTAAGGGTTGAGTGACGTACAAGGGTCTCATTGGAAGATTCCGTAGGCTCAGTTATCAGGCGGATTTTTTAAGTTGAGCAGTGGCCCCTGGAAAGATTTCAAACTCTTTCAGTGCAAGCTTTCGAATTTGCTGAACATACTCTTCAAAACTGTAAAGTTCCTCATAGCGGGACAACAGTTCACGGTTCACCTCACGGAATTCTACCGGGTCATTCATAAGACGGCGGATCGTGGGGACAAGGTTCTGAAGCATTTCACCTTCGGACTCAAAAAACACAGGGAATTTGGCATAGCCCTCATCCGGGAAAAACTCCTTGTTAAACACAGTCATGCCCAACCCACCCTGGTAAATAGGTTGAGCGACATAACCATCAAATCCTTCGCCAAAGGAAATCGAGAACATACAGCGAGTCGCAAGGTCCATGTACTCTTCAAAGGGAATGTCTCGAATTTCCACCAACTCGAATTCGGGCAACTCTTTTTTAAGGATGTCCAGACACTCTTGACGATGAGAAGCTTCTTCGTCCGGGGAATAAATAATCAGCTTTTCCTTCGTCCGGAAATCAGACCCCGGGAACTCGGACAGATCCGTGTACGCTGGAAGCAACAATGTCGGCAAGCCATATTTGTCAGAAAATTCCTGACCAAAATAAGAGTGATGTGCCACCGACTGCGTCACATTGGGTGTCAGGTTATACAGACTCTGAAAGTCTTCGGCTTCAGGCATGAGCTGGATATTTTGATTCAGCAGGTTGATCTGCACAGTCTCTCGATTGGCGAGCCAATTCCGTTCGTTATCACTCAAATCGTCATAAAAGGTTTCTGCCAAGTACTCCGGAAGATGAATATAAATTTCCCTGACGTGATCACAGTAAGTCAACTGCTCGAAACGGAATACATGCTCCGAGTTTCGAAAATGAGAGTTCCTAAAGTATGTTGAACCGTTTTTCATCGGCCGCGTCATCATGATGACATCGTATCCGTGTTCCCGTTTAAGGCGGCGCATTTGATTGGCGATGGAAAACATAGAAAATATGCCACCGCTCATAAAATTACCCTCAGGGACGACAATCACCATTAGACGTTTGGATCCGAGGACACTCTTAGGGAAGTATTGGTTCTGCAATGAAACCGAAGGAGCATTTGCATGCACTCCAAATTGCTTCAACAGCTGCCCGAATGTAGCTTCATAAATACCGGCCCTAATTTCTCTGCGTTGCTGTTTGGAACGACCAAACAACGCGGCAATCAAATTGGCGTACAACCGTACAACTTTAAAGTACATTCCGGACCTCTACGATGGCATAAGAGCTCTTTGCCAGTGGCTAGCACGTTGAATCACCGCCGTGTATGCATTCGGCTCTGCGTTAGGTCAAGGCGCAATAAAACAGAAGCAAAACTAGGCTGATCCATGCCCACGTCACGCCTCTGTGTGAGGAGTCTCCAATTTTGACCCATACGATACCTTAGTGGTGCGCTTCGCGCCCTAGAATTTCACGGGCCTTTCAAACTGTCAAACCACTCTCTTGAAACAAAATTTTCAATTCCTTGGATCAACGTTCTACCCGCTGGCTGTGACAAAGCCTTCATATTGGGTGTCAAACAGCTTTTTGAACTCTCCGCCCCGACTGAGCAGTTCTTGGACTGTGCCGGCTTCGGCGATCTGCCCATCAACCACGACGTAGATTCGATCAGCCTCCAACACAGTGGACAAGCGGTGTGCGATCATAATTGTGGTTGTACCCTTGGTTGCGCGTGCCAATGCTTCTTTCACGCGTGCTTCCGAAGAGGCATCCAACGCACTGGTCGCTTCATCGAGAAGAAGAATCCCCCCCTTGCGCAACATTGCCCGTGCGATTGAAAGCCGCTGCTTCTGCCCCCCAGATAGGAAACTGCCGTTCTCACCTACAAGAGTGTGATAACCCAGTGGCAGCTTTTCGATAAAGTCATGCGCGTTGGCGGCCTTGGCAGCCTCAATCACATCTTCATCGCTGGCATCGGGACGGCTAAGGCGAATATTCTCCATCACACTATCTGCGAACAGGAAGGTGTTCTGACCAACGAAAGAAATACGCTGGCGGATAGACTGAAACTTTGCGCTAGCCAAGTTCTGTCCATCGATACGTACCGCTCCGGCGCTTGGATCGTAAAGCCGCATTGCCAGGTTCAGGATGGTCGATTTCCCTCCGCCCGAGGGACCAACGAGGGCGGTTAGTTTGCCTGGCTCAAACTCCAAATTGAGCCCCCTAAGCACTGGGTCTCCGTTATCATATCCGAACTGCACGTCCTCAAAGACAACCCGGCCAGGTCCTTCAGGTAGATTGACCGCATCCGGCTGTTCAACCAGATTTTCCTGATAGTCGAGCAGATCGTACATCATTTTAACGCCAATCAGCCCTGCTTCCAAAGAAATCCTCATACGCGACAATCTCTTAGCTGGTTCGTAAGCCATTAGAAGCGCAGTGACAAAAGACATTAGCTGCCCGGCAGTGGGCGGGGTCGCGCCAAAAAGATTTAAGGCACTCAGAGCCACCACAGCAGCGATTGCGAAACCAGCCAGAGTTTCCATCAGCGGACTGGTGATGGCCTCAAGGCGGATAATCGAATTTGCTCGATTTTCGACCTGGCGAACTGCGCCACTCATGCGCTGCGCCATGCGTTCTTCGAGCGAGAACACCTTGATGACTTGAATGCCCTGCGCGGTTTCCTGGACTACCTTGATGATCTCAGCCAGAGACGTCATTTCCTGCTGCATCAATTCCCTGACGCGCTTCAACAGTGATCGCACGCCCAAGATAGCCATCGGGCCAATGACAAGGCAGATCAGGGATAGCACTGGTTGCTGATAGAACATCACAGCCAGAAGTCCAATTAAGGTCAGTGAATCACGAACCACAGAGGTCACCAGCAGATCGACAACCCGCCGCGCCTGCTGCGCCCCATGTGTCAACCGTGTCAGCAGGTCCGACGACTCGGTCAGTGTGAAATAGGAGACTCCGTGATCCAGAAGCTTCTCAAACGTCTTCTTCTGCTGATCGGCGATAATACGGTTGCCCGCCCGCGCCATGAAAACCAGTTGAACGTATGTCGCCAGTCCCTTAACCGCAAAAACTACGACCACTGCAAAGGCAACCAGGAAAACCTGAGCACGGTTGTCGGTCGCGGTCAACGAATCGACAATGCCTTCCATTAGATAAGCCGTGAGCGCCGCTGTCACTGATACAACGATCATCGCTGCAATCGAAATACCGTAGTACTTCCGCTGAGTAATCAGACTGTCACCGATCAGGCGGGACAGCGGGCTTTTCTCCTTGCCGGCCGATGCTTCCGAACGCAACAGAGTCCTAAAAAACGATTTCATACCAGTCATTTCAACTGGCGATCAGACCTGAGATCCGCTCTGCCAGCCGCCTCTCGGTGAAGTGCTGCAAGGTTTCAGGGGCGTATTTACGCAACAACCAAGTTTAGTTCCTAGGCGAATAGCCTAGGAACCGGGTTCTTTGCAACTCGATATAATGAGCCGAACATGCATCCGAACTTCATAACCCCACTTCATCTCTCAACAACGCAACCGTTACGATTGAGCCAGCTGAGTATAGGCCCTTTCGAGTGCTTGAGACTCCGCCAGATCATAGAAAGAAACAGCTACCCGCGCGGCAGGCGAATCGGGAAGCCGCTCTCCAGCTCGGACTGTGGGCACCAGCTCCATGAGGCCCGCGCAGGGAAGAGGACCAAAGCCCGGGAAGGGCCGCCCACCGGGGTGCTTGATGGTATGCCGCAGAACCGGGCGGGACTTCGCAGACCAAGCAGGGCCGGCCTGCCCTAGAAAATATGAAGCATAACGGGCAGCAAAGGGAAAACCCGTACTATATTCAATAAGCATTGGATAGAGGTCACCTGGACATCTGCGCGACATTTCAATCAGCGCGATGCCGCTGCCATCTGAAATGAATTGCGTATGTATGAGGCCGTCGCACAGCTGCAACCTGCCTGCTACTGCCTCAACCGCAGCTTTGCAGTCGTCAAACAATGCTGGAGAAAAATCATGCGCGACATAAGAGGTATCAACAGCAAAGGGATCATAATGCGAACCTTCTCGAACCACAAAGGCGTTCACGACCTGCCCGTGCTCAATGAATGCGGTAAAGCTATAAAGCTGTCCCTGCACAAAGTTTTCGCAAACCACCTCTCCAGAAGGGCTGTTTGCCTTTGCTCTAGCGATTGCCTGATCACGCGCCTCCCTGTCAACAGCCTCGAAGACTGTCACCCCCCTCCCACTGAAACTATCGCATGGTTTGCAAATCAATATCCCGTCATCAGGTAGTGCGTCTGTTTCAAAGGCTTGCGGCGCAGGAAGCTCTAGTTCTGCGCAAAGACCTCGAAACAAGCTTTTTTTGCCCAACACCTGATCAGCCGAGGATGGATAACTAAAGAAATCACTCTGTGGCAGTTGAGTGAAAGTTTCCATCGAAACATCAGTGCAGCCCGGGATCACCGCCTCAATACCCAGACGAATAATTTGATCTTGAACGAGGGAGACATCGCTGTAGTCCCCTCTAATCCACTGGTTCGGATACGACAACGCCAGGGTATCATGGGGCCGATTGCTGATTGTCCATACCTGATGGCCTTGGCCAATCAGATAGCGGTGAATCGGTTCTACCGCAAAAGCAGCATCCAGAAGAAGTACACGCATCAGGTCGATCTCATGTTATTTTGGGGGATTTCGGAGAACCTCCACGTCCAAAGAGCCGAAAGAAAGTTAGCAACTCTCAACACAAAGGTCGTCATAGAAGTTCATCACAATGCCAAATGAGGGGTAAATATTGAGGAGGCGCCGAAGAGCATTGTTTATCTGACCATAGAAGACTGGTTCATAGTTCCCCCCTGGCTGTATGAAGAACAGGGTCCAGCTTACGCTGTTGGCGCAATTGTGCTGCTTCCCTAAGTATTGCTGGCCCAAGTTCACCATCCAGCCCCTTGGCGAAATCGACTGTAAGCTCGTAGGCCCGGTCGTTTAGCCAACAAGGTGACTTCTTTAGGAATGCAAAACCCTCCCTCTCATGCATCAGCGCAGGCAGCGCATAGCTAACTCCCTGCGAAGAGACCGCTGTCAGGATAAAATCCCTAAGGTCTTGGGTAGAAGCATCATTTGTCAGCAAGTGTTCCTTCAACTCCAGCAATCGGGGCCGTTCCGGGATGACTGTTTGCTCAGCTGCTTTTCTAATTTCCTTTTCACCCAAAGCAGAAATTTCTCTGTCGAGATTGTCCAGCTCCAGCGTCGACCCATGGGTGAATCCATGCGAGATCACCCATTGGCTAAGGCCGATTTCCCCGCGCCGCACTGTGACCTTCTTATTGTTGGTAAGCGGGAACCGCTTCCAGAAATTACGAAACTGGACATCGCTCAGAATTCGCTCCGAGAACATCAACGCATATGAACAGTAATGGAAGTTCTTATGGCTTGTGGAATAGCTCCACTGTATACTTTTAAAGTCCTTGGCATCCACTCTGGGATGACCAAAGTTGCTGGCCGCGCCAACAAAGTCGAGTTGCCTTTGTTCTGCTTGCTCCAGCCAATCAGTTGATCCAGGCAAAGGAAACCACACAGAATCGTTCAATAGCACCAGACGCTCTATATGACTCTGCGTCTCCAGAACTTTCATGACACCATCTCGGTAACCGCCAAAGTCATAACCAAAGTTCGGCCTTTCAATGAATTGCCAACAAAGGTCTTTCAGTTTGCCGAATTCACCCTCATTCAATTGAATATTTGAAACGACGATCGTCGCGTATCCCTTTGAATTCAAGTACCGTAGCGCTGTAAGGTGCGAGGCAAGCAACCCGTTTTGAGGAAAGATCAAGTAGATCGCCACCTTCGATCCTGCCTGAAGCTTACCAGTGCGGCAACGAGTTTGGCGAGCCAATACGCAGTCATAATAGTGATGACCAAACAAAAAGGTTCCCATCCTGCTGGGCAGCATCCTCAATTGCTGGAAAGGACGCCTTAGCTCCCGAGCAATCTTCCAGAACGGTGGCAATTTCATGAGACAACCTTGTTGGCATGGTTTTCAGATTAGACAAATAGCTGGACTATTGCCATGGGGGCAGCCGGTTCGCACCTTGTTGCCTTCTGCTGCTGAGAATGGCCTGGAAGTAGTACCAGCTTTTTGACCGCTTACGCGCAGACAGAAGGTTTAGCGGTGAGATAAGTTGGAGGATAGCCTCTCCCAATGCCCGCAAATACCCGTAAGACTGACCGTGCTTGCGTGCAGCATAAACGCGCGACTGCCCCATGTACCAAGCTTTGAGCGCAGCGGTTTTTGCAGAGCGTTCCGTGGAATGCCCCAATAAGTGCCGAACTTTTGCATCAAAGGCATATCGCAGCGGGCCACAGTGCTCCTTCAGGCGCAGACTGAGATCATCATCCTCGTGGAAAAGAAAAATCTTGGGATCAAAGCCCCCAATCTTATCAAAAGCGGCTTTGCGGACAAGCAAAGCGCCGCCGGACAGGACCGGAACTTCACCGTCCCTTTTCGCAGCATCGCGGCCAAGCCAAAGCGACTTTGGGATCAGCTTGCTGCGGCGCTTGAAGAAAAGAGAACCGTCGCCTTTGACAACGCGCGTATTGAATGCCGACGCCGTGGGATGGGCATCCGCAGTAGTCAGCAACTGTTGCATCGTGTCGCCGAACAGCTCGGCGTCGGGGTTCACGAAGAACAAAAACTCTGTGTCAGCCAGCTCTGCACCCTGATTGCAGGCACACCCAAAGCCAAGATTTTCAGAATTGGCAATGAATTGGGCCCCGTGTTTCGAAGCAAGTACCCGGGTTGCATCCGCATCCTGCGAAGCGTTGTCGATCAGGATAACGGGAACTCCATCCGTGTTGGATCGCAGCAAGTTCCCGGCTATCTCCGAGGAGTTATAGGTCACCGTGATAATAGTGATACGGGGAGTCATAAGCTCGCCTACGCGTGTTCCGGAAGAAATGGAATAGCCCGAGACGCACTACATGGGCGCCTCGGGCTGCTATGAGAAGTCAGGCCGAAAATCAGTCCTGCTCTGCTTTTTCTTTCTTCTCCGGCTGGATTTCCTCGCCGGTTTCCTGATCGACCACTTTCATCGACAGGCGGACCTTGCCGCGGTCGTCGAAGCCGAGAAGTTTGACCTTCACTTCCTGGCCTTCCTTCAGAACGTCCGACGGATGGTTCAGGCGGCGGTTTTCGATCTGGGAGACGTGCACAAGGCCGTCGCGCTTGCCGAAGAAGTTCACGAAAGCGCCGAAATCGACGATCTTCACGACCTTGCCGGTGTAGACTTGGCCTTCTTCCGGCTCTGCCACGATCGAATAGATCATGTCATAGGCCTTCTGAATGGCGTCACCGTTCGGGCTGGCGATCTTGATCACGCCATCGTCGTTGATGTCGACCTTGGCGCCGGACACTTCAACGATCTCGCGGATCACCTTGCCGCCGGAGCCGATCACTTCGCGGATCTTGTCGGTCGGGATCTGCATGGTTTCGATGCGCGGGGCGTGGACCGAGAACTCGTTGGTCTCGGACAGGGCCTTACCCATCTCGTTCAGGATGTGCAGACGGCCGTCCTTGGCCTGGGCCAGAGCTTTTTCCATGATTTCCGGAGTGATGCCGGCAACCTTGATGTCCATCTGCAGCGACGTGATGCCGTTTTCGGTACCCGCCACCTTGAAGTCCATGTCGCCCAGGTGGTCTTCGTCACCCAGGATGTCGGTCAGAACTGCATAGGAACCGTCGTCCTCAAGGATCAGGCCCATCGCCACACCAGCAACCGGTGCCTTCAGCGGTACGCCTGCGTCCATCATCGACAGCGAGCCGCCGCAGACGGAAGCCATCGAGGAGGAGCCGTTGGATTCGGTGATCTCCGACACCACACGGATGGTGTACGGGAAATCGGTCGGCGCCGGCAGAACCGCCTGCAGCGCGCGCCACGCCAGCTTGCCGTGGCCGATTTCGCGGCGGCCCGGGGAGCCGACACGGCCCACTTCGCCAACCGAGTACGGCGGGAAGTTGTAGTGCAGCAGGAAATTGGATTTGAAGTTGCCGTGCAGCGCATCGATGAACTGCTCATCGTCGCCGGTGCCAAGAGTGGTCACAACCAGGCCCTGTGTTTCGCCGCGGGTGAACAGAGCGGAACCGTGGGTGCGCGGCAGCAGGCCGGTTTCGGCCACGATCTGGCGCACGGTGGACGTATCACGGCCGTCGATACGCTTGCCGCCCTTGACGACGTCACCGCGCAAGATGCTGGCCTCGAGCTTCTTCATCGCAGAGCCGAGGTTGGAGTCTTCCAGCTGCTCTTCGGTCAGAGCTGCCTTGATGGTCTCACGAGCAGCGGCAACAGCGGCAGTGCGCTCCTGCTTGTCGGTGATCGCAAAGGCGGCGCGCATCTCGGTCTCGCCGGCGGCCTTCACGGCTTCATACAGCTCGGAGTAATCCGGTGCCTGGAAGTCGAAGGGCTCGTTTGCGGCTTCTTCAGCCAACGCAATGATCAGGTCGATCACCGGCTGGATCTGCTCATGCGCAAAGTTCACCGCGCCCAGCATCTCAGCTTCGGTCAGCTCGTAGGCTTCCGATTCCACCATCATCACGGCGTTCTTGGTGCCGGCCACGACCAGGTCCAGGCGCTGCTCGGGGTTGAGGCGCAGGTCCTGCATGTCGTCAACAGTCGGGTTCAGCACGTATTCGCCGTCAACAAAACCGACGCGGGCACCGGCGATCGGGCCCATGAACGGCGCGCCGGAGATGGTCAGAGCTGCGGAAGCCGCGATCATTGCAACGATATCCGGGTCGTTGACCAGATCGTGGCTCAGCACGGTGCACATCACCAGCACTTCGTTCTTGAAGCCGGGGACGAACAGCGGGCGGATCGGACGGTCGATCAGGCGCGCAGTCAGGGTTTCTTTTTCGGTCGGGCGCGCTTCGCGCTTGAAGAATCCGCCGGGCACCTTGCCCGCGGCATAGTATTTTTCCTGGTAGTGCACGGTCAGCGGAAAGAAGTCCTGGCCGGGCTTCTGCTGACGGGCAAAGGTCACGTTGGCCATGACCGAGGTTTCGCCGAGGGTGGCAATCACAGAGCCATCAGCCTGGCGGGCAACCTTGCCGGTTTCCAGTGTGAGCGTCTCTTCGCCCCACTGCATCGATTTTTTCGAAACGTTAAACATCTAGCGTATCCTAATTGGGAGCACTCCCGGCCCTCCGGGTCTCCCGTTTGCGTGGCGGCCCCATTGCCGCCGGCCCCATCTATCTTTCTTTCGCGTGCCGGGGCCTTGGCACATCGTCTCAGACAGGCCCGCCCATACAGGAGTTTCAGGCAAAATGAAAGGGAAAGCGGCAGCACGCAGCCGCCGTGGGCGGCGGCGTGCTAGGGAAAGGCAGCAAGCGGGGAGTTTGTCGGCACCGGCCCCGGATCAGTTGGTGGTTTCCAAACCTTCCGGACGGCCTGCGATGGTGAAATGCAGCCCGTCCGGGTCCAGGAATTCTGCAGCAAAGCGCTTCACGTCCTCCAGCGTCACCGCGTTAATCCGGTCGTTGCGGGTCTCCACATAACTGACCGGCAGGTCATCCATCTGCATTCCCGCAAGGATCGCAGCGATTTGGCTGTTGCCGTCGAACCGCAGAGGGTAGGCGCCGGTAAGGTAGGTCTTGGCGTCCCTCAGTTCCTTCTCCGTCACGCCTTCTTCGGCCATGCGGCGCCACTCATTGCGGATCACCTCCACTGCCTCTGCCATCTTACCGTTGGCGGAGGCAACGGACCCCATGTAGACCGCAGCCAGATCCCGCGGAACCAGATAGGAATAGACCCCGTAGGTCAGCCCGCGCTTCTCCCGCACTTCAGTCATCAGCCGGGTTTCAAAGGAACCTCCGCCCAGGATCTGGTTCATGACATAGGCGGTGAAGAAATCCGGGTGCTCGCGTTCGATTCCCTTCTGGCCAAACAGCGCAACTGATTGCGGTGTTTCAAAATCGACAACGGTCACGCCGCCCTCAATCGTCACGTCGGCGGGTCCTGGAATTGGCGCGCCTTTGTCCGGCAGCGCACTCAGAAGGCCATCGAGCAATCCGCCGAGTTCCTCGGCCGTGATGTCGCCCACAGCACTGACATAGAGCCTGTCGCGGGCAAAAACCGCCTCATAGGCGTCGAATATGTCCTGGCGGCTGAGCGCGGCAACCGAGTCCAATGTGCCCTTGCCATCGCTGCCATAGGGGTGATCACCATAGGCCATTTTAGCGAATGCCAAACCGGCAATATCGTTTGGGTTCTTGGCGTCAGAGCGCAGCCCTGCCAGAACCTGGGCCCGCACCCGGTCCAGCGCATCCTGATCGAACCGCGGCTCAAAAAGAGTCTGGCGCAAAAGCGCAACGGCATCATCGCGGTTTTCAGTCAGGAAGCGGGCAGAGATAGAAACCGAATCCTTGTCTGCGTCGTAGTTGAAATCAGCGGCAAGGGATTCCAGCGCCCGCGCATAATCTTGAGCGCGCAGATCACCCGAGCCTTCCTCCAGCAAACCTGTCATCAGATAGACCCCGCCGCGCTTGCCTGGCGCATCCAGAGACGTGCCGCCGCGGAAACGCAGCTCGAGCGCAGAGAACGGTATCGAATGATCCTCTACCAGCCATGCGGTGATGCCGCCGGGCGAGACCACTTCCTGGATCTTGATTTCAGCCCACGCAGGCAGCGACATGAAGCAAGCCACCAAACCCGCAGCCATGTATTTCAGCATGTTCATTGGGTCACCTCCTGGCTGCGTGTCATCCAGCCTGTCACCGATGTTTCCGGGCGCAGCACCTCATTGGCGGCGGCAATGATCTCATCCGCGGTAACGGATTGCAGGATCTTCGGCCAGTCCTGCACATCCTTCACCGTCAGCCCGATGCTGAGTGCCTGCCCATAACGGTTGGCGATGCCATTCACGTTGTCACGGTCGTAGATTTCGGCAGCGCGCAATTGCAGCTTGATCCGCTCCAGCTGGGCCTCGTCCACGCCTTCCTCCAGAAAACGGGCGAGGGTGGCGTCCAGCGCCGCTTCGGCCTGTTCCATGCTGATGCCTTCGGCTGGGACGATCAGCAGCGTAAACGACGTATCGTCCAGCGTGCTTCCCGAGTAAAAGGCGCCGGTGTAAACGGCGACCTGCTGGTCGAACTGCAAAGCATTTGCCAGGAATGAGGTATTGCCCCCGCCCAGAAGCTCAGCCAGCAGGTAGAGCGCTCCGGCCTTCTGCTGATCACCGCTGTCCCGCTCCGGCGCCAAATAGGATCGCTGCACATAGGGTTGCGCGACGCGCGCGTCTTCGAACGTAAGCCGACGGGCGGCTGTTTGCGGCGGTTCCTGACTGCGGAACCGTTCCGGCAGGTCCGGGTTTGCCGGAATCGCACCATAGTATTCTTCTGCCAGCGCCTTCACTTCATCCGGCTGCACATCGCCGGACACCACCAGTATGGCGTTATTGGGTGCATAATAGGTGCGATAGAAGGACAGCGCGTCCTCCATATCCAGGCTTTCCATCTCATGCCGCCAACCGATCACCGGCTGGCCGTAACGGTGATTCAGGTACTGCACCGCCCGCAGCTGCTCCCGGAATAGAGCAACTGGATCGTTGTCAGTGCGCTGGTTGCGTTCTTCCAGAATGACCTCGCGTTCGGTGGCGATATCCTCCTCGCTAAGGCGGAGGTTGGTCATCCGGTCGCTTTCCATCTGCATCATCAATTCCAGCCGGTCGGCAGCCACGCGCTGGAAATAGGCAGTGTAATCATAGCTTGTGAAGGCATTGTCCTGGCCGCCATTGGCGCGCACGGTGGCTGACAGTTCACCCGGCGCCAGCTTATCGGTGCCCTTGAACAGGAGGTGCTCGAGAAAATGGGCCACGCCGGACTGGCCCGGCGGTTCATCGGCGGATCCCGCCCGGTACCAGACCATTTGCTGAACCACCGGTGCGCGGTGATCCTCGATCACCACCACATCCATACCATTGCCCAGGGTGAAAGCGGTCACTGCCTCATCCTCAGCCCGCGCTGGGACGGACAAGGCAGCGCTCAGCGCCGCGGCGGCCAATGTGATCCTCTGGATCATCTGGCGTCCTCCAATTTCTGCACCTTTGCCCTTGCCTGGCTTGATGCGGTTACTGCTCATTTGCTCATTTTGATCAATGCAGCCATAATTCGCCTCCCATTGCCAGCAGAAAGACTGCTGTCAACCTACGCTGCCGCTGGCGTCATGCAAGATTGGCTGGCGGAAAAGTGAGCGTTCAGGACTCTTCTTCAGGTGGAGAAGACGGTGTTGACGCCCCCGCCTTGCGGAATTGCTCGCTCACGGCAAACGGGTCAATGCTCTGCTTGCGGTAAAGCTGCTCGTAGCGGTCTACCGGCACGATTTTGATCCGGCCCAGGTGGCGGTTGCGGTGGCGGAATTTTGCATCTTCCGATGCCAGCGTGTCCCGCACCCCATGCTCTACTCCATACCGGCTGGAAGCGGTGACCAGCGCCGCATCACCTGACGGGACGCCGTCAGCAGGGACAAGCGCGCCGGGTTTGCCGCCCAGAGCGGCGACAGCATCAGCGCTCGGATTGGGATCGGTCAGGTTGCTGCCGCCGGGAGTCGGCGCGGGAAGGGCAGAATAGCTTTCCGGAGCACTCAGAGGCTTTGACGGCAGGATCAAAAACTCATCCGGACCGGACCCTGGTTTCTGCAGAACGCGCAGCCCTTTTTGCGCGCAGCCGGACACTGCCAGCGCGCCTGCAAGAACGATCACTCCGAACGGGATCCGCATTGCCCCAAACTCCTGCCTGTTTCCCTGCGCTTTTAACGCAATTGCCTGGCGAGGTCTACGCAGGCTTTTTACTGCGCCCATCAAAGAAGATCAGCCCCGCTGCACCGCCAAATATGAAGATATCCGCGACATTGAACACAAACGGGTTCTGAATACCGCAGCAAGATGTGTTGAGGAAATCGAGAACATAACCATAGAGCAGCCGGTCTGCGACATTGCCCAAAGCACCGCCGATCACCAGCCCCGCAGACAGCTGCATGCCTCTGGACTTGCTCTGCCCCCGCAATAACCACACCACCAGCGCAATGCAGATCACCACAGAGAGCCCGATCAGGATCCAGCGCGCGGTCTCGTCGCCACCGCCGAACAGGCCAAAGTTGATGCCGGTGTTCTCGCCATAGCGGAAGTTGAGAAACGGCGGCAGCACGTCGATCCGGTGGCGCTGGTCCAGCCCCATCCAGTGGATCACCAGGTATTTGCTGGCCTGATCCGCCAGGAAGGAGAGGATTGCGCCCCAGATCATCCAACGTGCTGCCATGACTCAGTCGCTCTGCTTAGTGGCGGAAGTGGCGCATGCCGGTGAAGACCATGGCGAGGCCTTTTTCGTTGGCTGCCTTGATCACTTCGTCATCGCGCATCGAGCCGCCCGGCTGGATCACGCAGGCACCGCCTGCTGCCGCTGCTTCCAGCAGGCCGTCCGCAAAGGGAAAGAAGGCATCAGACGCCACAGCACAGCCCTTGGCAAGGCTTTCTTCCAGCCCCAGCTCCGCCGCCATTCGGCCCGCCTTGGATGCCGCCACATTGGCGCTGTCCAGACGGCTCATCTGGCCCGCACCGACGCCGACGGTGGCGTTGTCCTTCACATAGACGATGGCATTGGACTTAACGTGCTTGGCGACCTTCCAGGCAAACAGCAGGTCCTGCATCTGGGCGTCAGACGGCGCCTTTTCGGTCACTACCTTCAGATCTTCCATGCCGACGTAGCCGACGTCCTTGTCCTGAACCAGCATGCCGCCGGCCACCTGCTTGTAGGCCACGATGGGCTTGCGCGGGTCGGGCAGGCCATCGGTCAGCAGCAGGCGCAGGTTCTTCTTGGCGGCAAAGATTTCCTTGGCTTCATCAGACGCACCAGGCGCGATTACCACCTCGGTGAAAATCTCGGTGATCTTGGCGGCAGTGTCCGCGTCCAGCGGCTGGTTCAGCGCCACGATGCCGCCAAATGCCGAAGTGCGGTCGCAGTCGAACGCCTTCTGATAAGCCTCCGCCAGGGTCGCGCCCTTGGCGACGCCGCAGGGGTTGGCGTGCTTGATGATCGCAACTGCAGGGCTTTCGGCCGGATCGAATTCCGCCACCAGTTCATAGGCCGCATCGGTGTCGTTGATGTTGTTGTAGCTCAGCTCCTTGCCCTGCAGCTGCACGGCGGTGGCAACACCCGGACGGTTTGAGCCATCGGTGTAGAAGGCAGCTTCCTGGTGGCTGTTTTCGCCATAACGCAGAGTTTGTTTCAGCTCGCCGGCAAAGGCGCGGCGGCGCGGCGTCTGTTCTTCGATGGCAGTGGCCATCCAGTTTGACACCGCAGCGTCATAGGCAGCCGTGCGGGCATAAGCGGTCTGCGACAGACGCTGACGGAAAGCATAAGAGGTCTGGCCGTCGTTGGCATCCAGCTCTGCCAGCAGCGCGTGATAATCCTGGACGTCGGTCACCACGTTCACAAAAAGGTGGTTCTTGGAAGCCGCACGGATCATCGCCGGACCGCCGATGTCGATGTTTTCGATCATCTCATCGTAATCTGCACCACGTGCCAGCGCGGCCTCGAACGGATAGAGGTTCACGACCAGCAGGTCGATGGCGCCGATGCCATGCTCGGTCATCGCGGCGACATGGGTGTCATTGTCGCGCAGCGCCAGCAGGCCGCCATGCACCATCGGGTGCAGGGTCTTCACACGGCCGTCCATCATCTCCGGAAAGCCTGTCACTTCGGAGACATCTTTGACCGTCAGGCCGGCATCACGCAGTGCCTTGGCGGAACCGCCGGTCGAGAGCAGCTCGACACCGCGCGCGGCCAGCGCCTGGCCCAGCTCGATCAGGCCGGTCTTGTCGGATACGGAAAGCAGCGCACGGCGTACGGGGTGAAGGTCGGTCATGGCAGGGCAGGTCCTTTTAAAGGCTCAGTCAAACGTCTCGGGTTCGTCCCGGTTCAGGTCTCGCACGGCAATGGCAGTCTCCTGCGCTTTGCTGAGCGTCCACCGGACGCGGGTGGCATATCCCATCGCCCGCCCGGATAAAACGATCTGCTTTGCCGCACGCGGCTTCAAGCGGGTCTTTTCCAGGAAAACGCTTGGCTCCAGCCGCAGATGGCAGGCGCCGTCATGACGGAACACCCAGATTTCCCCGCTCTTGAGCGCCATGGATACTGCTGCGCCGCCCAAGTCAAGGGTTGCATCGACTTCGGGGTGCAGATGCAGGCGGATATCAAAGCTGACTCCGCCATCCGGGTTGCTGCTGCTGGCCTTGTCAAAGCGGGCCTTGGCAGGGGCTTCCAGCGCCAGAAGCATGTCCTCTCCGGCCAGGGCGCGGCCATCAAAGGACAGATCCAGGGTGCGGGCATGGGTCAGGCCGAAATGCGCGGCATAACCGTTGTGGCCGCCCTGAAACCGGAAGCCGTCAGGCAGGTCAGCCAGATCCAGCGGGACATCGTCCGGCGCCTCGATCAGCTCCTCATGGCCGGTGGTTTTCTGCGGCGCCGACAGCCGGGCGCTGGAGTGGCCTTCGATGCACAACGTGCTGTGCGAAGGCGTTGCCCGGCCGGCCCGGCGCCATTCCACACCGAACGACTCGCCAGAGCCGCAGTTTACAATCAGCGGGCGCCGTCCCGAGGTGAGTTCAAACGCCAAGGTCGAAGCATGGCCGTTATTCGATGCCTTGCCCTTTGGCGGCGCAGAAGCATCAACAATAACCGAAGTACGCCGCGCCGACAGCCGGGCAAAGCCCATTGCCAACCCGTCCGCATGGCGCTCTGCCACGTGGCTAGCAGCCAGTGCGTGGTCCAGCCGCCCCTCCAGCCCGCGGCCGCCGCCGTGGAACCGTGCCAGCCCGCCGTCGCTGTGGCGCAGGGTGCGCAAGGTGGGCGCAATCCGCTCGATGGCGGCGATATGTGCGGGCGGCACCATCCTGCCTGCCTCATGCAAAGCAGCAGCGGCCCAGGTCAGCAGCGTGAACACCTCCAGCAGTTCTTCCGGGTTGCGGGTCGGCAAGCCGCCCTGTTCGTCGATCTGGGAGTCGCATTCCGCCGCCAGCGCCTTGACCGCCGGGTCTGCCAGTTCCTCCCGCCCCTGCAGGGCAAGACCCGCGTAAATCAAACCGCACAACGCTTCGAACCGCGGCAGCCCAGGGGCAGCCCCCTGCCAGCGTTGCGCCAGATACCAGGTCTGCCGCGCCAGTGAGCCATAGAAGACTTCGGTCTCAACCTTGTCCTTGCCGCTCAGCAGGAACAGCGCGTGGTTGATCCAGCGGATCACCCGGCGCCCGGTCAGGTCCGGCAGCCAGGCCAGCCCGCTGCCGCGGCCATGCTGTTCAATCCAACCCCAGACCCATTTCTGCGCCTTGAGCCGGGCCTTGAAATCGCCGACAGCCGCCAGATCGTCGAGCCAGGCAAACCCATGCCGCTCTGCGTCGAAGGCTGCATCAGGCGCCGCAACCTCCCACAGGCCAGTGTCGGGCGATTCGACAAGGTAGCCGGCAAACAGCAGATTCCCCGCCACCAGCTGCCGCCCGCGGGCAAAGCTGCCGATGGTGCGTGGTTCCGGCTGTGAGACAAAGCCGGTTGCCGCTGGCTGGCTGCGCGCCCGCCAGGCGTAATACCGGTTCAGCAGCCGGGTGCCGCGGCCTGCCATTCTGTCATAAGTGGACATGCTCTGTAGCCTCACGCCGGATTGTGCCAGGGCGTTTTGGCGAGAGCATAGCGCGGGGTTCGGGCCAAGTCACCGGCGAATGCCGGAGAGGCCCCGCCGTCACGCAGATTTGCGCAAAAGGGCCATGTAGAAACCGTCCATGCCGCCGCGGTCCGGCCAGTAATCCGGGCGCAGACGCAGGCCGCCTTCCTCGGTGATCCAGTCTGCCTCGACGCCGGGCACCGCCAGTGCATCGCGGTCAGCCGCCATCTCCGGGAACATGTCCAGCGCCTCCTCGACCTGGCATTCGCCTTCATCCGGCAGCAGCGAACACGTGCAGAACATCAGCCGGCCGCCGGGTTTTACCAACGTCCAGGCGTGGGCCAGCATCTGCGCCTGCAGCTCGATCAGCTCCCCGAACTCTCTGCCGTCCTTGGCCTGCGGCAGGTCCGGGTGGCGGCGGATTGTGCCAGTGGCGGAACAGGGCGCATCCAGCAGCACGGCGTCGTATAGGCCGGATTGCTCCAGTGCGTCTCCCACGATCAGCTCCGCCTGCAACCCGGTGCGCTCCAGATTTTCCTTGAGGCGGGCAACGCGTCCTTCTGAAACGTCCACGGCCGTCACCCTGGCACCTGCTGCAGCCATTTGCATTGTTTTGCCGCCTGGTGCCGCGCACAATTCCAGCACCTGCTCGCCAGGCTGGACGTTCAAAATGCGGGCGGGCAGCGCGGCGGCGGCGTCCTGGACCCACCAATCGCCAGCCTCATAGCCCGGCAGAGCGGAAACCTGGCCCGCATTCGCGAGTCTGACAGCGCCAGTCGGCAGCACTTCTCCGCCAAGCGCAGCCAGATCCGCACCGGGCTTTCCGGTGATATCCAGCGGTGCACCGGCAAAATGCGCGGCCTCGATGCCCAGCATCGCCTCAGCCCCCCAAGCCTGAACCAAGGGTTTCCGGATCCAGTTCGGCAGACGCGGCGTGCGCAGTTTGATCCACTCGGCCTGGCCTTCGTCAGCCACCTTACGCAGAACCGCATTCACCAGGCCCTTAAGCTGCGCGTGACGCCGGTGTTTGGAGACAATCGCCACCATAGCATTGACCACCCCATGCGCCGCACCTCCCGAGCACAGCTCGACCGTCCCCAGCCGCAGGGCGTTCATGACGGTTAGAGGCGGCGACTTCTTCAGGTGCTTTTTCAGCACCCGGTCGGCACGTTCCAGACTGCGCAGAGTCTCAACTGACAGCCGCTGCGCCCGGGCGCGGTCTTCCGGCGCCAGTTTCTCAAGCGCCCCGGCGGCATAGCATTCTGCCAGCAGCCGCCCCTCTCCCAGCACCTGATCCAGCAGGTAAACCGCAGTGCGGCGGGCTTGGTTGGCATCGGACATGGGGCAACTCCTTAGGGCGCGCCTTGTGCGCACGGGACAGGGGCGTATATCATGGGCAAAGGATAAAGGAACCCGCGATGAGCGACGAGACCGCGCCGATGAAGAAAGACCTGCCGCCCGCTGCCATGCGCGCCCTTGCGGAGGCAGAGGAACGCCGTAGGGCCGCAGAGGCGCAAGCCCCCCGCCCAAAGGAGCTTGGCGGCCGCGATGGCCCAGACCCCGCGCGTTTTGGCGATTGGGAGAAAAAAGGCATCGCCGTCGATTTCTGAGCAGCCGGAGCCTGAAATACCATGATCCTGGAAATCCGCATGTACACGCTGCACCCCGGAAAACGCGAAGAATTCATCCAGTTTTTTGAAGCGGTGAACCGTCCCGCATTGAAGGCCGCTGGCATGCTGGTTTTTGGCCCCATGCGCGATACCGAGGATCAGGACAAGGTTCACTGGCTGCGGGCCTTCCAGACCATGGAAGAACGCGATCGGATCAAAGAAGCATTCTATGGCGGCCCGGTTTGGGCGGATGAGGTTGAGCCAGTTGTCATGCCTCTGATTGCGCATTTCGAGGCTTCCGTTGTCTCAACCACTGAAGGTTTTGAAGGGTTCAGGGGAACCCCGAAGCTGTAATCACAGCCCCAGAACATCCACCATGTCGTACTGGCCCGGCCCCTTGTCCTGGCCCCAAAGCGCGGCCTTCAGTGCTCCGCGGGCAAAAATGGCGCGGTCAGTGGCCAGGTGGCGCAGCACGATGCGCTCTCCTGCAGCGGCAAACAGCACGTCATGCTCGCCCACGATGTCGCCGCCGCGGATGGCGGTGAAGCCGATGTCGCCGCGCTTGCGGGCGCCGGTGATCCCGTCCCGGCCGGAATCGCGCACATCCGCCAGTTTCACACCGCGGCCCTCGGCGGCAGCTTCACCCAGCATCAAGGCGGTGCCGGAGGGCGCGTCGACCTTGTGATGGTGATGTGCCTCTATCACTTCGATGTCGAAATCCTCATCCAGAGCAGCGGCAACCTTCTTGGTCAGCTGTACCAGCAGGTTCACACCCAGGCTCATGTTGCCCGCACGGATGATCACCGCGTGGCGCGAGGCCGGTTCCAGCCGGGCGATCTGCTCATCCGTCATGCCGGTGGTGCCGATCACATGCACGGCGCGGGCCTGCGCTGCCAGCTTGGAAAACGCCAGCGTTGCCTCCGGCGCGGTAAAGTCGATCACCGCCTGCGCCTTAGCAAACGCCTCCAGCGCGTCGGACGTCACGGTGACGCCAACCGGCGCGCCGCCCATGGCCTCCCCGACGTCGCGGCCGACCCAATCGTGGCCCTCACGCTCCACCGCTCCGGCCAGCGTGGCCTTATCGCTCTCCAGCACCGTTTTGATCAGCATCTGCCCCATGCGGCCCGATGCGCCGGTAATCACGATCCCTGGTTTGTGAGTCATTGGCCCATTTCCTTGTTCAAGCTGGTTTTGTCCTACATCGCCGGGCAGCGCTTGGCAAAGCCTGCGATCCGGCATAGATCGAAACTATGGCAAAGAACAAATTCCACGATGGCCCCGGCCCCTCCCAGCGTCAGCTTCGCGTCGGCGAACTGATCCGCCGCTCGCTCTCCGAAGTGCTGGCGCGCGGCGATGTGCATGATCCGGACCTGAACCGCATGTCGATCACCGTGGGCGAGGTGCGCACCTCCCCGGATCTGAAAATCGCCACCGCCTTTGTGCTGCCGTTGGGCGGCAAGGGACAAGAGGATGTGCTGAAGCTTCTCGCCCGAAACAAGAGTGAGTTGCGGCGTATGGTTGGCAAGAAGCTGGGCCTGAAGTTCACCCCGGACCTGCGGTTCCGGCTGGATGAGACCTTCGACCAGATGGACGAAACCCGCCGGATGCTGAGTCAGGACGCGGTGCGCCGCGACGTGGAAGAGTGATCCGCAAGGCCGCCTTGCTGCTGACAGCGCTATGGACCGCACCCCCGGCCGGCGCTGTCGAGTGCAGCGATGTGGCCTTTGAGGGCAACCGCTATTCGATCTGCGAAGTCGACGCCGCGCAGGAAGAGCTGCAGCTGTTCCTGAAGGATGGCGAAGGGCAGGTCTTCGGGCATTTCTCCAAATTGGAGGAAGCGCTGGCCAATGACGGCAAGACGCTGGCCTTTGCAACCAACGCAGGCATGTACCACAGCGACCGCTCCCCGGTCGGCCTTTATGTCGATGAAAGCGGTGAGGAGATGCGTCTGGTGACCAACGCCGGTCCCGGAAACTTCGGCCTGCTGCCGAACGGCGTGCTGTGTATCCGGGGGAGCCGGGCCGACGTGTTTGAAACCCTTGCGTTCGAGAAGGCTGCCCCCGCCTGTACTTATGCCACCCAGTCCGGGCCAATGCTGGTGATCGACGGCGAGCTGCATCCGCGGTTCCTGCCCGATTCGGACAGCTATTACATCCGCAACGGTGTCGGCACCTCGGCAGATGGCACGCGAGCGGTCTTTGCGATCTCGCGCAATGCGGTGACGTTTCACCAGTTCGGCAGCCTGTTCCGTGACCATCTGAAGCTGCCCAGCGCCTTGTATTTTGACGGAAACATCTCTCGGCTGCACGCGCCGCAGCTAAGCCGCAGCGATGCCGGATTTATGATGGGGCCGATTGTGGGCGTGGTTGAAAGCGCCCAGCCAGACGGCTGAATCTCTTTCAGCCGGGACGCTTGCGCATCTGCCGGATCATCGGCGCTGAGTAGATCACCAGCGCGGCCCAGATCATCGGGAAGGCGATCATTCTGGCGCGGCCGAATTCCTCGCCGAACAGCAGCACGGCGGCCAGCATGATCATCGTCGGGGCAATGTATTGCAGGATCCCCATGGTTGAGAGCCGCACCAGCTTGGCACCGTTGGCATAGACGATCAGCGGCACCGCCGTAACCACACCACAGCCCAGGAGAAGCCAGGTGTCGGTCAACGAGGCACCAAAACTGCTGCTGCCCGTGGCGGTCAGGTAAGCAAAATAGCCAAGCGCAGGTACCAAGAGGATCAGAACCTCAAGCAGAAAGCCCTGATTGGGGCCGATTGGCAGAGACTTCTTGAAGAAGGCATAAAATCCCCAGGACAGGGTCAGGCCAACTGCCACCCAGGGCACCCGGCCCGCTTCCAGTGTCAGCACCAGCACAGCCGCCGCCGCCAGCGCAACAGCCGCTATTTGCGCCTTGCCGAGCGGTTCGCGCAGAAGGATGGCGCCGAGTGCAATGCTGAACAGCGGGTTGATGTAGTAGCCAAGCGCAGCGTCCAGCGCCCGCCCGGCTGCGATGGACCAGACGTAGATTCCCCAATTGACCGAGATCAGCGCCGCGGTGATGCAGGCCATGCCGAGCATACGGGGATTCTTCAACGCCGCGCGCAGATCCTTGGTCCGGCGCAGGACAATCAGCAGTGCGCCTGCCACCGGCACTGACCAGATCACCCGGTGCGCCACTACCTCAGCCGTAGGAATGTGTGAGAGCGCCTTCATGTAAAGCGGCAAGAATCCCCACAGCAGGTAAGCAGTGAAGGCAAAGGCCAATCCGCGGGGCGTGTCCAAGTTCTGTGGGGTCTGATCTGTCATGCCGCGCTCCTATCCAGGGCGCCGTTATGACCGGTTTTGCGAGCCTTGAAACTTCGTTTTCTGTGATACCAGGCATTCACCACCGTTATGGGTTTTCCAGGCGGCCATTGAGCCAACAAAAACGGCCCCGGAAACCGGGGCCGCAGTGCAATTTGGGGTTTGCAGCTTCAGCTATTTGAACGTCAGGCTTCCAGCGACCGGCGCAGCATTTCAACATCCTCGGCAATCTGGCCGTCGGTCAGCTTCAGCTCTTCGATGCGCTTCACGCCATGCATGACGGTAGTGTGGTCGCGCCCGCCGAACCGGCGGCCGATCTCGGGCAGAGAGCGGCTGGTCAGCTGCTTGCACAGGTACATCGCCACTTGGCGCGGCCGCGCATAAGAGCGCAGGCGCTTGGGGCCGATGATGTCGGACATGCGGATGTTGTAGTACTCGGAGACCTTGCGCTGGATTTCTTCGACGGTGATCTTGCGCTCAGAGGCACGAAGGACGTCTGCCAGACAGTCCTGGGTCAGGTCCATGTCGATCTCGCGGCCGACCAGCGACGCAAAGGCGAACAAACGGGTCAGCGCACCTTCGAGAACACGCACGTTGGTCGAGATCCGGTGCGCCAGAAACTCCAGCACGCCGTCCGCAATGCGCAGGTCCGGGTATGTCTCGCGCTGCTGTTGCACCTTGGTCTGCAGGATGCCCAGACGCAGTTCGTAGTCGGTCGGGTGAAGATCCACCACCAGGCCGCACTGCAGGCGCGATTTCACCCGCTCCTCCAGATCCTTGATTTCGCCCGGAGCGCGGTCGGCAGAGATGATGATCTGCTTATTCTGATCCACCAGCGCATTGAAAGTGTGGAAGAATTCCTCCTGAGTCGAGTCCTTGCCGGCAATGAACTGAACGTCATCCACCATCAGCACGTCGACCGAGCGGAACAGGTGCTTGAAGTCCATCATCTTGCGCTCGCGCAGAGCTTGAACAAAGCGGTACATGAACTGTTCCGCCGACAGGTACAGCACGTTCAGCGACGGATTCTTTTCCTTCAGCTCCCAGGCGATAGCATGCATCAGGTGAGTTTTACCCAAACCCACACCGCCATACAGCACCAGCGGATTGAAGGTGACCGGGCCGCCTTCGCCGACCCGCCGCGCAGCAGCATGGGCCAGCTCGTTCGGCTTGCCTACGACAAAGCTGTCGAAGGTGAAACGCGGGTCGAGCGGTGCGGCCTGAAGGGCCTCCAAAGTGTCCTTACCCGAAGAAGAAGCCGCGGGCGCAGTCATCACGGCCACATCGCCGTCAGCGCTGCCGTATGCCTCAGCCGCAGCGGCGGGTTGTGCCGGTCGCGCCGGGCTGTTCGCCGCCACCCGGAAGGCCAGGCGCTGCACTTGCTCGCCAGACATCGTCAGTTCATGCAGAATCAGATCTGCAAAGTTCTGGCTGACGTAATTGCCCATGAAATTGGTCGGCACCTTGAAGACGGCAACCCCACCGTCCACGGCGTCAAATTCAAGCGGCTCGATCCAGGTCGTAAAATTGTTTTGACCGACCGTCTTCAACAGCCGGTTTCTGAGCTGTCCCCATTTTTCTTCTGTCAT